>NZ_JBHXPI010000027.1:0-88722 GCF_042718575.1 Streptomyces sp. NPDC058579 | reverse complement strand
CGCGGCGAACCTCGTCGTCTTCGGTCCGGGAGGTGCGTTCGAGAACGGCGTAGACCTCGTCGGTGGGCGCGACGTTCCAGCTGGGCTCCAGTCTTTCGTCGGGGCGCCAGTCGGTGACCTGGAAGAGTCGGGTCAGATCCTCGGGACTGCGGGTGGAGGTGTAGCGGCCGCACATACCGCCACTGTGCCACGGAGCGCGTCGCCCGGACATCAAGGTCTGGATCACCGCGTGGGACAGCGACCCCAAGTCGTACGTTTGGGCCAAGACCGCAGACTCGATCCTTCCCGACTCGGAGGACTATCGGAGGACTAGCGGTCGAGCAGCGGCAGCGCGGCGAAGGTGTGGTCCTGCCAGATCAGGCGCGAGGCTTCTTCCGGATAGGCGGCGGGGCGCGACAGGGTCTCCACGTCGAAGAGCTGTGCGACGCGCTCTCGGGGGTCGTAGATCGGCCAGCCCGGATCGCCGTGAGCCGCGAATGACGTCCACGCGGTCCGCATGCGCGCGGACAGCTCCTCCGCCTCCGGGGACGGGCTCTCGCCGATCAGCGCCGCGGGCTGGCCGCGGTCCAGATTGCCGAAGACCAGGGGCACGTCGAGCCCGTGGCAGGCGCCGAGGGCGCCGCCCATCCCCGGGGCGGACCAGGTCAGCTCGTAGACGTGGGCGCGGCCACCGGCAGCGGTCTGGGCCTGGGCGAGGTGGAGGGAGGGCATGCGGAACAACCAGTCGGAGTTGACCAGCTCGTAGAGCTCCTCCGGGCCCGCGGCGGGGAACGCCTCGCGGTAACGGTGTGCGGTGTCCCGGCCGGGGCCGAAGACGCGCAGCGCGGTCTCGGCCTGTTCCGGCGTGACCTGGCCGAGCACTCCGTCGAGCGCGGCCAGCAGCCGTGTTTCGTCGCGCGTGTGGCCGACGAGGAGTTCGATGTCCCGCCCGGCGCCGTTCGCCAGGGCCTGCCATGGGGTGACCCGCAGGGTGTCGCCGTCGATGACCGGCGAGAAGGGGATCGCCCGGTGAGCGACCGGCCCCCAGCGATCCGCCCAGCTGTTCGTCTTGGCGCTGACCGCGTCACCGGCGGCGGCCAGCCGGGTGGGGTCCACCTGCGACAGGTCGGCCACCGTGGGCCGTAGCCCCAGCTCGGCAGCGCATGCTGCGGCGATGTCGGCGGCCAGCTCCGGCGAGAAGAACGTGCCCTGCACGCTCTGTGCCACGGCCCGGCGGAAGAGCCCGGCCGCGCGCTCCGTCGCCAGCAGGGCGGCGACCGATCCGGCCCCCGCCGACTGGCCGAAGACCGTGACGCGGCCCGGGTCGCCGCCGAGGGCCCGGATGTTGTCACGTACCCATTCCAGGGCGGCGATCTGGTCCAGCAGGCCCCGATTGGCGGGCGCCCCTTCGATCTGCCCGTACCCCTCCAGGCCCACCCGGTAGTTGAAGGTCACCACGACGACGCCATCCCGTGCCAGGCGGCCGCCGTCGTACTCGGGAAGGCCGGACATGCCGATCGAGTAGGCGCCGCCCTGGATCCACACCATGACCGGCAGACCTGGGACCGGGCTCGGGTCGGGCGACCAGACGTTGACCGTCAGCCAGTCGTCGCCCGCGGCGTCCCGCGCCAGCGCGTCCATGCCGAAATGGCCACCCTGCGGGGGCGGCGGGCCGTACGACACAGCCGGCCGCACCCCGTCCCATCCTCGTACGGGCCGCGGTGCGGCGAAACGCAGCGGGCCGACCGGCGGCTCGGCGAACGGGATGCCGCGGAAGACCGCCACGCCCGCCTCACGGCTGCCGCGCAGCACCCCGCCCGCCACGCGGACCTCGGGCCGGGACCCGGAGGGACCGGAAGGGTCGGAGGGATCGGAAGGGTCGGAATGGTCGGACGGCTCGGACGCGCCAACGGTCATCACAGCTCCCTCACTGGGCGGCCTGAACGTTCCGGGATCATGCCCTGCCGCCCCGGCGCGCGCCAGGCAATTACGCAGGTGTCGCGGCACCGTAGAGATCGCCCGGCGGGGACGTGACCGAGAGCGTCTCGACTGGTGATCAATCGAGAACCGTTCCGGCTTTTCTTGCTTCGGCTATCGATATTCGATAGATTTCCATCGTAGCTCGATGGAAGGATGGATCATGGGAAAACTGGCCGTGGGTGCGCTGCGCGCCGTGCTCGTGGTGGTGCTCACCGGCACCGTGTTCGTGCAGGCTTTGATGGTGTGGGTGTTGGTCAGCGGGAGCGATCCGGAGGACGGGTCGATGCCGCTGACCCCGCTGCGGGTGATCGCGATCCTGGGCATGGTGTCGGCCCAGGTCGCCCTGGTCAGCGTGTGGCGGCTGGTGACGATGGTGCGGCGCGGAACCGTGTTCTCCCACGCCGCCTTCCGGTACGTCGACGCTGTGATCGGCGCGATCGTGGCGGCTGCGCTCCTGTGGTTCGCGGTCACGGCCATCAATGCGCCGGGCCAGCGGGAAGACCCGGGTGTCACCGTCATCATGGGCGGTGTCGGCCTGGCCATCCTGGGTGTGGCGCTCATCGTGCTCGTGCTGCGGATGCTTCTCGCCCAGGCCGTCGCGCGCGACGTCGAGGCGGCGCAGATGCAGGCCGAGTTGGACGAGGTGATCTGATGCCCATCCTCGTCGACATCGACGTGATGCTGGCCAGGCGGAAGATGTCCGTGGGCGAGCTCGCGGACCGCGTCGGGATCACGCCCGCCAACCTGGCGGTACTCAAGAACGGCCGCGCCAAGGCGGTACGTTTCGCCACGCTGGCCGCGCTCTGCGAGGTGCTCAAGTGCCAGCCGGGCGACCTGCTGCGCTGGGAGGGCGAGGACACCGCGGGCGGATGAACCGTGCCTGCCTCCCGGCGCGTCGTCCACGATCCCGCTCGCTCTTGCACCCAGGGCCGCGCGCGAGGAGAACCAGGGCCTTCCGGCCACTGGCCGTCGATCATGCCTCGGGGGCGAGGGGCCGGAGGTCGTAGAGGTAGGAGCGGTCGTTCTTGAAGCTGCGCCAGACGGTGGCCGGGGGTTCGGGTTCATCGGGGTGGCTGTCGAGGGGATGGGCGGTCACGAGGCCGTCGGCGATCTCGCAGTGCCAGCCGTCGGTCGGTGACCAGACACACCACACCTTGCCGTCCGTTCGGCGATAGGCGGGGCGGCCGTGGTGCTCGCCGTCGCGTTCGAAGCGGTAGCGAAGCCCGTCGATGTGGCGCACGAAGACGAAGGACGTAAGTGCCGTCATATCTTCGGCACCGTAGGGGACGGCGCTGCCGGCGGCTACGGAGTTCTGGGCGTAACCAGGTGCAGGGCGCCTCTCGCGGATCCTTCTTGAACAAGATCACCCGTCGCGCGCTCGCCGCCGCTGCTGTTCGTCCGGTGAAGGCAGGAACGGCAGCGGCGGTTCACGCTCGGCACTGGCGTCGGTCAGTCGGTGCTGCGCCGGTACTGGGCGGGTGACGTGGCGGTGCGCTTGTCCTCGTACGCTCCGACCCTGCCGCGGTCGACGTGGAACCTCGTCAGCGTCGAGATCCGCGCGTTCGGGTCGCGGCGGTCGGAGACCACCCGCATCTCCGTCGTCCAGCGGCGCGCGGTGACCTCGTGGACGTCGTAGCCGTAGCGGTCCCCCTCGAAGTACTGAAGATGCGGGTTGAGGCTTCCGAGCTCCGGGCCGCGTGCCGCGTTCCACTCGGGGCCGTAGGAGTCCGAGCACACCGCGTGGGCGGTGAACTCGGTTCCGATCACGGGTGAGTCGGGGTTCTCGAAGTCCGGGCGGATGTCGTCCACGAAGGCCGAGTGCCAGTCGCCGGTCACGACCACGAAGTCCTCGGTACCGAGCTTGTGCAGCTGCGAGAGCACCTCGGTGCGCTCGGCCCGGTAGCCGTCCCACTGCATGTCGTAGTAGTGGTCGCCGCCGGGGTTGTCCAGCTTGGAGAGCATGATCGAGTTGGCCCAGCAGTGCCAGCCACGGGCTCCGCGCGCCTGGTCGAGGAGCCAGTCGCGCTGGGTGGCGCCGAGGATCGTGCTGTCCGGGCGGTCGGCCCGGTTCCGGTACTGCCGCAGGTCGAGGATCGTCAGGTCCAGCAGGTCACCCCAGTTGCGGCGGCGGTAGATCTGCTGGTGCGGTACGGGGTCGCTGCCCACCATGCGGTGGGGCATGTGCTCGTACCACGCCTGGTACGCGGCGTCCCGACGGGCCAGGAACGCGGCGTCGTCGCGGCCGTCGTAGTAGCCCTGCACCTCGTGGTTGTCCCAGGTGAGGTACCAGGGGTGGGCGGCGTGGGCCGCGCGGAGGTCCGGGTCGCCCTTGTACAGGGCGTGCCGGCGCCGGTACGAGACGAGGTCGAACACCGCGGGACCCTCGTGGTCGCGCACGGTGCCGGAGTAGTTGCCGTTCTCGTAGATGTAGTCGCCGAGGTGCACGACGAAGTCGACGTCCTCGCGAGCGATGCCCCGCAGCGCCGAGAAGTAACCGTGCGCGAAGTGCTGGCAGTTGGCGGTGGCGAACCTGACCCTGTCGACGTGCCGGGCCGGCGCGGTCCTGGTGCGGCCGACCCGGCTGGTCCTGCCGAGCGCGCTGAAGGCGTAGTAGTACCGACGGCCCGGCTCCAGTCCGTGCACGTCGACGTGCACGCTGTGGCCCTGGGCCGCGGACGCGGCGACGGTGCCTCCCGCGACCTTCCGCCGCAGCTCCCGGTCGGACGCGACGACCCACCGCACCGGCACGGCGTCCGGCAGCGCCTGCTCGTCCGCCAGCGGCTCCGGGGCGAGCCGGGTCCACAGCGAGACCGAGTGCTGCAGCGGGTCGCCGGACGCGACCCCCAGCGTGAAGGGCGCCGGGTCGTACGACGCTCCCAGCGCCTGTGCGGCCTCCAGCGCTTGAGCGGGGGAGAGCTTCGCGCTCAGCGGCCATACCGCGCCCAGTGCGCCGGCCACGGCGGCAGATCTGAGCAGGTCACGACGGTTCAGGGGCATGGAGGTGTCCTCCGGCTCTCAGTACGGAAAGTTGTCCAGCCAACTTGAGCAGCTGCAGGTGAACGTGGTGAGAAGCGCTTTCTATCGGAGAGGGGCGCGCCGCGGTCCGCGGGCCCCCGTGGTGCCGCCGCTCTGCGCGGACCCGGACAACCTCCGCGTGGGCCAGGGGAGTGCGGCTGCTCTGCCTGCCGAGCGGCGTCGGGGTGCGGACCCGCGCTGCCCAGTCGCTGGGTGATCCCTTGAGGGCGATACTGAAGGCCAGGCCTCGCCGCGTGGAGGCGACATGCGCGAACCGGAGTATGGGGGCCTGAGCCCTGCCTCGGTGTCCGTCAGCGACATGGCAGCGGTGGTCTTGGACGACGAGGGTGTGGTCCTCGCCTGTTCGGGGACGGCCGAGACGCTGCTGGAGTGCTCGCCGGGGCACGTGTGTGCGCCTTTGCTCGCGCTGCTTCCGGTCGGCGGAACGGTCGGCGGAACGGCAGCGGAGACCGGCGGGGATCGGTCAGGTCGGACGGTCGGCCTGGCGTTCGAGGTGGTCCACCTCGGGGCGTCGGCCGCACGTGGTTCCGGTGCGCGGTGGCTGGTCCTGGTCATGCCGGCCGAAGCCGCCGCGAGGGCGGGTGAGCGCGGCGACGATGCGGAGCGACGCAGGAGGGGGCTGTCCCACGCCGCCGCCGTGAGCATCGGCGCTTCCCTCGACGTGACCGAGATGGCCGAGACCCTCGTGGATCTGCTCGTCCCTGATTTCGCCGACCTGGCGACCGTGGACATCGCCGAGCAGGTGCTCGTGGGCGACGAGCCCCCGCACCTCGAAACCAGTGGCGACGTCCGCCTGCGCCGGACCGCCGCCGCGCAGAGTCCGGAGATATCCGCCGAGGACCTCCTGGCGGTGGGGGAGCCGCTTCCTCCCGTGTCGGACAGTGCGTTCATGAGTCCCCTCATGAAGGGACTGCCCGTGCTGGTGCCGGACGTCGCCCTCCTGCACGCGAGGCTCGGTGTGGATCGGGAGAGCCTGGCGTTGTTCGTCCCGAGCGGGGCGCACTCCTCCGTGGCGGTTCCGCTCTACGCGCGAGGTCTGATCCTCGGCTGCGTGACGGTCTGGCGCAGCCAGTTGCCTTCCGTGTACGGCGAGGAGGACGCCGCCCTGTTGCAGGACGTGGTCTCCAGGGCCGCGCTCGGCGTGGACAACGCGCGCCGCTACACGAAGGAACACCGGTCGGCGGTGGCCCTGCAGCGAAGCCTGCTGCCGCGCTCGGCCCTGGATTCCGCCGCCGCCGAGACGGTGGGCGTCTACCAGCCGGCGGGCGGCGGCATCGGAGTCGGCGGGGACTGGTACGACGTGATCCCCCTGCCGTCCTTGCGCGTCGCGTTCGTCGTCGGGGATGTCGTCGGCCATGGCCTCGATGCCACCGCGGGCATGGCGCGACTGCGGACCGCGGTGCGGACCCTCGCCGACCTCGACCTCGATCCGGGTGAACTCCTCACCCACCTGGACGACCTGGTGCTCGGTCTCGCCGGCGAGCAGATGGCCGGCGGATCCCGTGCCGAGACGGCGGTGCTCGGAGCGACGTGCCTGTACGCCGTCTACGACCCGGTGACAAGGAAATGCGCCGCTGCCACAGCGGGACATCCGCCGCCGGCCGTGCAGTCGCCCGGTGAGGAGCCGGTCTTCGTCGGCATGGTGCCGGGACCGCCGCTGGGAGTCGGTGGAATGCCTTTCGACGTCGCGGAGTTCGGCGTGCGCCCCGGCAGTGTGCTCGCGTTCTTCACGGACGGACTCGTCGAGAGCCGTGGCGGGGACATCGAGGAGGGGATGGAGAGACTGAGGAGCTCACTCGCCGATGCTGGTTCCGGTTCCGGTTCCGGTTCCGGTTCCGGTTCCGGTGCCGGTGCCGGTGCCGGTGCCGACGCGGACGCGGACGCCGACGCCGGTGCCGGCACGGACTCGAGCCGGGCCCTGGGCGAGATCTGCCAGAGCGTCGTCGACAGCGTGCTGCCGCAAGAGCCCTCCGACGACGTCGCCTTGCTGCTCGCCCGTACCCACGCGCTCTCGCCCGATCATGTCGCCGAGTGGGAACTCGAAGCCGACCTGTCCCTCGTCGCGCACGCCCGCGAGCTCGTGGTGGGCCGGCTGTCCGACTGGGAGTTGGACGAGCTGAGCTTCGTGACGGAGCTCGTCGTCAGCGAGCTCGTCACCAACGCCATCCGCTACGCGGGCGGCCCGGTCGGCCTTCGCCTGATCCGCGACCCGGACCGGGTACTCGTGTGTGAGGTGTCCGACCCCAGCAGCACCCAGCCGCGCCTGCGTCGAGCCCGAGAGACGGACGAAGGCGGGCGCGGCCTGTTCCTCGTGGCCCAGCTCGCCGACCGTTGGGGTAGCCGGTTCACTGGTACCGGGAAGACCATCTGGACCGAGCAGGCGATAGGGATTGGCGGCCCGCCGGTCTAGACGAGTGGCTCCGAAGTGATCAGTGGTCGTAGGCGATCAGGGATCGGTGATCGGTGCGCTGGTCTTGTTGTTGTGCCAGATCGCGGCAGCCATGGCCAGGACCCGTTGGGCGACCCGGACGGCGACGCTCTCGAACGTCCGTCCGCTTGAGGCCCTCGCCGCCTTGGTGGAGCCGAACGTGAGACTTACTCCAGTTCCTCCGCCAACAGGTCCATCAGCAGCCCGTCGTGCCAGCTGCCGTCCGGGCCGCGCTCGTACTGCCGCATGATGCCCACCGGGCGGAAGCCGACCTTGCGGTAGCACCGGATGGCGGCGGTATTGTCGGCGGCCGGGTCGATCACCAGTCGGCGGTATCCGTGATCATCGATCAGATGGCGTGCCAGGACGCGGACGGCGTCTGTGCCAAGGCCGCGCCCGTGCACCGCCGGGTCGAGATAGATGTCGATGTTGGCATGCCGGTAGTCCGGCTCGTCCTCGGCCCCCCACTGGATGGCGCCGACCACCCGGCCGCCGTGCTCGACCGCGAAGGTCCGGGCCCCGGGATCTTCGAGGTCCTCGGCCACGGCGGCCGTCAGGTCGTCGCCGCCCCGCCAGCGCGCGTACACCTCAGGCGTGGTCCGGATCGCGGCCAGCGCCGGGATATCGCCCACCGTCGACGGGCGAAGCGTCACCAGGGCTCCGTGCAGGACCGTCCGCATGTCACTGATCATCCCCGACTTCGGATCCACTCGTCCAGGTTCGGACCACTTGGTTCCGACGACCTCAGCCCGCTGCGCGTCCCTTCAGTGCGGCGTGAGGTGTGAGATGGCCGTGACGACGGTGTCGAAGCGCATGGTGGTGCGGGACTGCTGGTCGTACCGGTTCCAGTGAGGCATCGCCGGGTGGTTGGGGTCGCCGGTGCGTATGAACGAGATCCAGGCCTGGTGCATGGTCCTGGCGAGGCCGTCTCCGATCCTGGGGTCCATCCCCGCCAGGAACGGCGCGTGCGACCACTTGTCGAGATTGTCGAAGACGAACGGCAGGTCGAGGCAGTGCGGGGCGCCCAGGCGGCCGTCGTGCGCGGGGGTGGGGAAGTCGAACTCGTACGCCCACACCGGGCGGCCGCGTGCCGCCCGCCCTTCCGCGAACGCCAGGGTGGGCTTCCTGAACAGCTCGTCGGTGTTCAGGTCGATGAGGACGTCGATCGGCCGTGCGCCCGGGCGGGCGGCTTCGTACGCCGCGTACGCTTCGGCCGCGCCGTCGCCGAAGGAGTCCTGCGCGCGGCGGAGCACCTGTTCCTTGGTCGCCGACGCGTACGTCTCGCCCAGCGCGAAGCTGAAGGCGGCCTCCTCCCTGGTCCAGCCGATGAGTACGTCGATGTCGGCGCCCGGACCGTCGAGCAGGTTCTCGACCGGTTGCCGCGACGCCGTCGAGCCGTCGAGCACCGGCATGAACGGCGCGGTCCAGTGTCCCCATTCCGCGGTGGCCGTGAGGAGTCCGGCGGTGGCCTCGACCAGTCGCGGCCACGGCACCGTGCGCAGCTCGTCCTCGTTCTTCACGCCGACGATCTCGAGGTAGGCGGCGGTGCGGGCCAGGGACTCGGCAGGCGTGGCGAGGGGCATGGCGAGCGGGACGCTCTGGAGGATGGCTCGCCGGAAGAGGCGGCCGTCACCCCCATGGCCCGCGAGCGCCGCGGTGGAGACGGCGCCGGCGGACTGGCCGGCGACGGTGACGTTGTCGGGGTCCCCGCCGAAGGCGGCGATGTTGTCCTGGACCCAGCGCAGTGCGGCGAGTTGGTCGGTCAGCCAGACGTTGTGGTGCGCCGAGCCGTCGTCCGACGCGCAGGACAGGAGGCCGAGCGGTCCGAGCCGGTAGTTGAGGTTCACCACCACCAGGTCGCCGTCCCGCGCGAACGTCTCGCCCGAGTAGTTGGGCATCGCCCCGGACCCGGAGATGAAGGCGCCGCCGTGGATCCAGACCAGGACGGGACGGCGGGCGTCGTCGGTGCCGGGCGTCCACACGTTGAGCGTCAGACAGTCCTCGTCGAAGGGCGGGAAGCCGTGGCCTCCGAGTATCGGGTCGCCCTCGCGGACGGCCTGCGGCGCGCTCGGACCGTACGCGGTCGCGTCGAGGGTGTCGCTCCAGCCCTGATGCGGCTGCGCGGGGCGCCACCGGAGGGGCCCGACGGGCGGCGCCGCGTACGGCACGCCTCGGAACACGGCCAGGCTGCCTTCGACGGCGCCGCGGACCGGTCCCGAGCGAGTGTGCACGACGGGGCCGGTGCGGTCCTGAGTGAGACCCATGCGGTGCGTCCTTCCAGACCACTGATCGAGAGTCTTGCGCAACCGCAAGTTATTGCGAATTTGTGGCGGACGTCAATATTATTCGATCAATCATCATATGGAGGCTCGCATGGCGACGTGGCGCATCGGTACGACGACGATCCACAAGGTGCTGGAGGCAGAGGTGCCTGTTCCGGCCGCAGGAGCCTTGCGTACGGATGACACCGCGCTCCTGAAGAGGTACCCGTGGCCCGCTCCTGACTTCAGCAGGGCGGACGGCACCTTCGTGCTGTCGGTGCACGGGCTGGTCGTGGACACCGGTACGCGCAGGATCCTCGTGGACACGTGCGTGGGCAACGCGCGGGCGTCGGTGCCGTTCCTGCGCATGCTGGACACGGCGTGGCTCGAAGACCTCACCGCCCTCGGCTACCCTGCCGAGTCGATCGACACCGTGGTCTGCACCCACCTGCACTTCGACCACATCGGGTGGAACACCCGTCTGGTGGAAGGGAATTGGGTGCCGACCTTTCCGCGCGCACGTCACCTGGTCACACGCGTGGAGTGGGACCACTGGGCGGACGAGGCGGACGAGGCGGAAACCAACCTCCCCGACACGATGCAGCCCTTGATCGACGAGGGTCTCGTCGACTTCGTCGGAACCGATCACCAGGTGTGCGACGGCGTCCGCCTGGAAGCCGCCCCCGGGCACACCCCGGGCCAGGTCGCCGTCGTGGTCGAATCCGGCGCGGAACGTGCCGTGATCACCGGTGACCTCGTGCACCACCCCGTGCAGTTCATCGAACCCGATGTGGCCGGCGCCGCCGACGTCGACGCGGCGCAGGCCGCCGCCACCCGGCGGGCATTCGTAGAGCGGTACGCCGACACGGGAACGCTCGTGATCGGCACGCACTTCCCCGCCCCCACGGCCGGCCTGCTCCGGCGCGGCGGTGACGGGTCCGTACGCTTCGTCGCGGACGAGCTGCGCTGAACCGTGGACTTCCGGCAGCTGACGTACTTCCTCGCCATCGTGGACCACGGCGGTTTCACCCGCGCGGCCGCGGCACTCCACGTGTCGCAGCCGTCCCTGTCGCAGGCCATTCAGGCCCTGGAACGAGACGTGGACGGCCGCTTGTTCCATCGGATCGGCAGGAGGGTGGTCCTCACCGAGGCCGGTGGCGCACTCGTGCCACGGGCTCGGGAGGCACTGCACGCCCTGGAGCTGGCCCGGGCCAGCGTCGGATCCGTCCGTGAACTGCGCGGCGGGCGGCTGGAGATCGCCGCGATGCCCTCACCCACCATCGAACCTCTCAGCACCATGGTCCGGCGCTTCACCGAGCGCTATCCAGCGGTGTCGCTCAGCCTGCGCGTAGCCCTCACCCGCGAGGACGTGGTCGAGAGAGTACGCACCGGAGGCTGCGAACTCGGACTGCTGACGACCTCGCTGACGACCTCGTCGCCTCTGCCGATTCGGGACGTCGTCTCGCACCCAGTCGGAGACGACCGGCTGGTCCTGGTCACCCCGATGGACGGCCCCTTCCCGGCCGGACAGGCAGTTCGACGTGAACAGCTCGGAGGGCACCGGCTGATCGTCGGGCAGCGGGGGACCGGGATCCGCGCCTACGTCGACGACCTGAAGGCACAGGGCATCGACGTACGCATCGCGGTCGAGACCGAACACCGCATGGCCTTCCTGCCTTTGGTGCTCGGAGGCGTCGGACTCGCGGTGGTGACGGCATCCTGGGCCGAGCTGTCCGAGCGGGCCGGAGCCCTCGTCCTCGACCTGGAACCGGCCCCCGTCCAGCACAACGTCCTGGTGATCCGCAAGGCACAACTGACGCCCGCTGCCCGTGCCTTCCTGGAGATCGCCGTCCCGCCGGCCTCCTCATAGGAGACGCCTATGAGACAGATCGGAGATACGTGTTGGACCCGGACGACGCCCGGTTGCTGGAATGCGAGTCATGACGAACCACAGCATCGCCCTCATTCCCGGTGACGGCATCGGCACCGAAGTCCTCCCGTCGGCACGCGAGGTCCTCGACACCGTAGGGAAGCGCCACGGCGTCACCTTCACGTACGAGACATTCGACTGGTCCTGCGAGCGCTACCTCCGCCACGGATCGATGATGCCCGAGGGCGGCCTGGAGCAGCTCCGCCGTCATGACGCGATCCTTCTCGGCGCCGTCGGATACCCGGGCGTGCCGGATCACGTCTCGCTGTGGGGGCTGCTCATCCCGATCCGCCGGGCCTTCAGCCAGTACGTCAACCTCCGCCCGATCCGCGTGTTCGACGGCCTTCCCAGCCCCGTGCGCGCGGCCATGCCCGGCGAGGTGGACTTCGTGGTCGTCCGGGAGAACACCGAAGGCGAGTACAGCGAGATCGGCGGCCGGATGAACCGCGGGTTCCCCGATGAAATGGCCGTGCAGCAGGCCGTGTTCACCCGGGCCGGAGTGACCAGGGTCGTCGACTTCGCGTTCGGCCTCGCCGAACGGCGCGGCGGCCCCCTCACGTCGGCGACGAAGTCCAACGGCATCGTGCACACCATGCCGTTCTGGGACGAGCTGGTGGCCGAGCGGGCCGCCGAACACCCTGCGGTCGAGTGGCACCAGGAGCACATCGACGCGCTGGCCGCCAAGTTCGTCCTCGACCCCGCACGCTTCGACGTCGTCGTCGCGTCCAACCTCTTCGGGGACATCCTCAGCGACCTGGCGGCGGCGGTGGCCGGCGGCATCGGCATCGCACCGTCGGCCAACCTCAACCCGGAGGGCACGTACCCCTCCATGTTCGAACCGGTCCACGGATCGGCCCCCGACATAGCCGGGCAGGGCATCGCCAATCCGATCGGCGCGATCTGGTCCGCTGCCATGATGCTCGACCACCTCGGTCACCCCGAGGCCGCGGCCGACGTCACCGACGCCATCGCCCGCGTCCTGGCCACCACCCCGGTACGCACCCGTGACCTCGGCGGCTCGGCCTCCACCGCCGAATTCACCTCCGCCATCCTTCAGCACCTCTGACGGGGGCGTCGCGGCGTCGGGGCCTCCGGGCCGGTCATCTCCGGGGGCCTGGGGCCTCCCCCCCCCTCGTATCACCAGCCGTTCATCGAGTTCCACCAGCCCCACCGCTGCACAGTCGGGCCGCTGTCGGCTGCCCGCTCCTCCTGCCGCTTCTCCGGTACTCCCATCACCGTGTGAGTGGTCACGGGGGCTGCGGTGGCGGCCATCGGGTCGGGCGGGGGGAAGGTCACCGGTAGCTCGTCCGGGGTTCCGCGCCACAGGGCCGGCTGCCAGCGCAGATCGGGGTCGGAGACGACGGAGCGGACCGGGCTCAGCCGGCTCAGCAGGACATCCACGGCCGTCTCGACGATCGACCGGGCCACCTCCTTGGCGGGGCACCCGTGAGAACCGGTGCCCCAGGCCAAGTGGGCGCGCGTTCCGACGTCGTGCGAGCTGTGGACGAGGAGGTCGGCGTGGGCGGCCGCCAGGCAGGGGATGAGCAGGTCCCCGGCGCGTACCCGGCATCCCGCGAAGTCGATGTCGTCGCGCGCCCAGCGTCCGGCGATGTTGGGGACCGGCGAGCCGTCCCACAGCGCGCGATCGGTGACGTCCGTGACGGTCAGCCGACCCGTTGCCATCGCCGAACCCAGGCGGGCGTCGCCCAGCAGCAGGCGCATCGTCCCGATGATCCAGCCGATGGTGCTCTCCCCGCCCGAGCGGAGGATCGACGCCAGATTGTGGGCCACCTCGTCCTCCGTCAGGTGCGTGGCATGAGCCAGCAGCCATGACGTGAGATCCGGGCCGGGCGTCTCACGCTTCTCGGCGACCAGACGACGCATCGTCCCCATCAACTCGGCCTCGGCGCGGGCCGCGTCGTGGGCGCCGCCGGTGATCGAACCGAGCAGCGCGGCAAGCGTCCGCTCCCCGGGCCCCGGAAGTCCGATCAGCACCCTGAAGGCGTACCACACCAGGGGACGGGCGTACTGGGTGACGAGGTCCGCGGTGCCGTTCATGTCCCAGCCGTCCAGCAGCGCGTCGGCCTGCTGCCTGACGGCCCCGCGCAGCCGGCGCAGGTCGATGCCGTTCAAGGTGTCGGTCACGACCTGGCGCTGCCGGCCGTGTGCCTCGTCGTCGAGGCGGTCCAGGGCCGGACGCCAGCCCAGAACCGCCGACAGCGGAGAGTCCCCGGGCAGGGAGCCCTCGGCGATCGCGCTCCAGCGCCGAGCGTCACTGGAGAAGGCCTGCTCGTTCCAGACGAGCTCCAGCACCTCCTGGTAGCCCAGCACCAGCCAGGCCCCGACCCCCGGACCGATCTCCACGGGGGCCATCGCCCCCCAGCGCCGGCGCAGGGCCTCGTAGACGTGGCGCGGATCCCGGGCGAGCAGGTCGCCGTGCAGGGGAACCAGACCATGGTGTTCCGGGACCGGGCGTTCGTGCGGTGACGGATTGCTCTGATCCATCGGGGTCCTTTCAGGCGTCATTACGGGGCTATAACACGTGTAACCTTGCCGGGGAAGCGGTCGGCCGACCGGAAAGGCGAGCGAAGAAGGACGAAATGGCGAGAGAAACGCCCGGTGCCGCCTCGGTAACGAGCACGGACGTAGCGCGCCTGGCGGGGGTGTCCCGCGCGACCGTGTCCTTCGTGCTGAACAACACCCAGGGCCACCGGGTCGGCGACGGCACCAGGGCCCGGGTATTGGCCGCGGCCGAGAACCTCGGGTACGTGCCGCACGCCGCTGCCCGCTCCCTGCGTGCCGGGCGCAGCAACCTGGTACTGCTGCCGGCATCGGTCTCCGCGATCGGCAGCCTGGTCAGCGGCTGGGTGGACGAGCTGCAGAGCGAACTCGACCGCCACGGCTACACGACCGTGCTGCACACGGGCCGATTCCCCGATCCGGCGACCGCCGCGCGTTCGTGGGCGGAACTGAGGCCCGCGGCGGTGCTGGCCATGAACGGTGACCGGATCACCGGGGAGGCGGGCGACATTCTGCGCCGCGCCGGTGTGCGCGGGCTGCTCGCCGTCGCCGCCGGTCCCGTGGACGGGGTCCACACCGTCGTGTTCGACCACGGCCGTGTCGGCGAGGTCGCCGTGGAGCATCTCATCGCCCGGGGACGCAGCAGGATCGGTGTGGTCATGCCGCAGGAGCGTGGCCTCGACGCCTTCGGCGAGCCGCGGCTGGCCGGCGCCCAAAGGGTCGCCGCCCGGCACGCGGCCACCGTCACGCCGGTCGAACTCGCCTATACGCGCGAGTCCGCCACGGCCCTGGCCGCGCGCTGGGCGGACCTGGGTCTGGACGCGGTCTTCGCCTTCAACGACGAGTACGCCGCTCTCCTCATGCACGCACTGCGGAGTGCGGACATCGCAGTGCCGGACGAGGTCGCCGTCGTGGGCTGTGACGACCTCGTACCCTCCGCTCTGCAGCGGCCGCCGCTCACCACGGTCCGCCTGCACCTGCCCGCCGCGGCGACCGTCGCCGACACCCTCCACGTGCTGATCGAGCAGGATGCCGCGCCCGCGGTGCCGGAGGTAGAGGCTGAGCTGGTGCACCGGCTGAGCTCCTGAAACGACCTCAGTCACGGGAGACGGAGCCCTCACGGGCCAGCCCCCGTCTGAAGAGCCACCAGAACACCAAGCCGCCGCCGGCGCCGACCGAGGCGCCGGCCACGGTGTCGCTGAGCCAGTGGGCGTGCAGCCACGTACGGCTCCACATCATGGCCAGGGTGAACAGCGCGCCCGAGATCCACCATGCGCGCCGCCGCGCCGCCGGTACGAGCAGAGCGCCCACGATCACCACGAGGAGCGCCGCCCCGGCGGCGTGACCGGAGGGGAACGAGCCGTGATCCACCCGGACCATGGGGTTCTCCGGACGGGGCCGGTCCACCAGGTGCTTGAGGACCTGAACGACGGCCATGCTCCCCACCAGGTAGCTGGTGAGCAGATAGGACACGGACCACCAGCGCTTCCGCACGATCAGGAAGATCAGCAGACCGACGGGAACGACCACTCCCAGAGGCCCTCCGAACCAGTTCAGGACGGCTGCCAGGGCGGCCTGGACACCGCCGTGAGGGCCTGACATCCAGGTCAGCCAGTGCTCGTCCACCCCCTGGAAGGGCGGACGCTCGGGATGCCGCAGGACGGCGATCCCCAGCAGCGCGGTGACGAGAAGGAAGCAGATTCCCAGGTGAAGCGTGCCGGCTCGTGGGGGAGCCGGGACGGATGGGCGGTGCCCGGTGGCGGCCTGGGGAGCAACGGAAACAGCGGACATGGAAGCCTCTCGCGACCGGGGCGATGCCCGCGGCCCGTATCGGGTGTCACACGGCGGAAGAGCGCCGGGAAGGTGCCTGGCATGTTACACGTGTAACAGCTACCTGTCGGTGCGGGCGTCCGGCGTCCTCGTGTCGGCGAACGTCCGCGTAACACGCTGTTACCAAAATCGAGTATCGCGAATCATTGACGGTCGGAAGATTAGCGAGATACTTTCCCCACTCTCCCTGCTGCCCCGAGATTGAGGTGCCGCCCCATGGAGCTCTCCCCGTCTGCCCACGTCGATACGTTCTGTCGCGATCGGCTCCCGCCCGCTTCCCTCTGGCCCGAACTGCACTTCGACCTACCGGAGTTGTGCTACCCGGACCGGCTCAACTGTGCCGAGCGACTGCTCGACGATGCCGTCCGGCGCTGGGGGCCCGACCGGCCCTGTCTGCTGAGTCCCACGGAGCGGTGGACCTACGGCGACCTGCTGGAACGGGCCAACCAGGTCGCCCAGGTTCTCACCGAGGACTTCGGCCTCGTTCCCGGCAACCGGGTTCTGCTGCGCGGCCCCAACAACCCCTGGCTGGTGGCCACTTGGCTCGGGGTCCTCAAGGCCGGCGGTGTCGCCGTCACCACCATGCCGCTGCTGCGTGTCGGCGAGCTCGCGGAGCTCTGCGAGATCAGCCGGCCGACCGTGGCCGTCTGTGACCACCGCTACCTGGAGGAGCTCGCGGCCATCGGCACGTCCGGCCCGGCCGTGCTGGCCTACGGCGGTACGGGCGAGGGGGACCTGGTCGCGCGCTGCACGGCGAAGGACGGGCGGTTCTCCAGTGTCGCCACCGCGGCGGACGACGTGGCCCTGATCGCCTTCACCTCGGGAACGACCGGGCGGCCGAAGGCGACCCTGCACTTCCACCGGGACGTGCTGGCCAATGCCGACACCTTCTCCCGCCATGTCCTGCGACCCCATCAGGACGATGTCTTCACCGGAACCCCGCCCCTGGCCTTCACGTTCGGGCTCGGGGGGCTGGTGGTCTTCCCGCTCTCCGTGGGGGCGTCCACCCTGCTGATCGAGCAGGCCGCGCCGCGCCAGTTGGCCGATCTCGTGGCGGAACACGGAGTCACCGTGCTCTTCACCGCGCCCACCGCCTACCGGGCCATCATGGCGGCCGACGCGGTGGACCGGCTGGCGGGCCTGCGCCGCTGCGTGTCGGCGGGGGAGGCGCTGCCCGCGGCCGTGTGGGAGGAGTTCCACGCGGCCACCGGGCTGCGCATCATCGACGGCATCGGCGCCACCGAGATGCTCCACGTGTTCATCTCGGCCTCCGACGACGAGATACGTCCCGGCTCGACGGGCAGGCCCGTCCCCGGATACCGGGCCCGCGTCGTGGACGAGGCGGGTGAGCCCGTCCCGGACGGGCAGCCCGGCCTGCTCGCCGTGACCGGCCCCACGGGCTGCCGGTACATGGAGGACCCGCGCCAGAGTGTGTACGTCAAGAACGGCTGGAACATCACCGGCGACACCTACATCCGGGATGCCGACGGCTACTTCTGGTACGTGGCCCGCAGCGACGACATGATCGTCTCCTCCGGCTACAACATCGCAGGACCCGAGGTCGAGAAGGCGCTCGCCACCCATCCGTACGTCGAGGAATGCGGCGTCGTCGGAGCCCCGGACGACAAGCGCGGCATGCTCGTCAAGGCGTACGTGATCCTCCGGCCCGGTGTCGCGCCCGACGGGGCGACGGTCAAGGAACTCCAGGACCACGTGAAGCGAACCGTCGCGCCCTACAAGTACCCGCGCTCCGTCGAGTTCGTCACCGAGCTCCCGCGTACGAGCAACGGAAAGCTCCAGCGCGCCGAGCTGCGCAAGCGTGCCCAGCACGCCTCCGGGCACCCTGCCCAGCGCCCCACCCAGCACACCGCCTAGCGCCGAACGAAAGGCACGATCATGGACAACTCAAGCCCGCGGCAGGCGGATTCCTCGGCGACGGGCAGCTGCGCCGCGGGATGCCCCGAGGCCCTCGCGCAGAACCTGCCCAGCGTCGTCATCGAGCGGCGCGTCGAATG
Source organism: Streptomyces sp. NPDC058579 (assembly GCF_042718575.1). Classification (NCBI taxonomy): domain Bacteria; kingdom Bacillati; phylum Actinomycetota; class Actinomycetes; order Kitasatosporales; family Streptomycetaceae; genus Streptomyces; species Streptomyces sp. NPDC058579. The sequence goes on along the minus strand of NZ_JBHXPI010000027.1, from coordinate 70,743 downwards.
GCCCGACACGGACGCGGCCGGCCACTACCACCACTCCACGGTGGTGCGCTGGGTCGAGGCGGCGGAGGCGGTCCTGCTGCGGAGGCTTGGCCTCGCCCATCTCTTCGGCAGCACGCCCCGCGTCCACTTCGAGGCCGACTACCGGGCCCGGCTCTGGTTCGGCGAGACCGTCCGTACCGAACTGAAGATCACCAAGGTCGGAACCAGTTCCCTGCACTACGCCTTCACCGTCCGCGGTGAGGGGGACGAGCCGGCCGCCACCGGGCGCATGGTCATCGCCCACTCGGCTTCACGGGCCACCGGGTCCGCGGCCTGGCCCGATGACGTGCGGGAGGTCCTCACGAAGGCCGGTCCGCAAGCCCCCGAGCTCTTCGCGTGACCCGCGGCGACGAGTCGAACGTACTCCGCAGAATGTGTCGACTTCTTGACGCTCGCCAAATCAACGACATATTCTGCTGTTCGGAACCACTAGGAGGAACACCGTGCGTGTAGCAGTCATCGGGGGAGGGCCCGGCGGGTTGTACTTCGCGGCGCTGGCCCAGCAGCTCTCACCGGAGTGGGAGATCACGGTCTGGGAGCGCAACGCCCGCGACGACGCGTTCGGCTTCGGCGTGGTGTTCTCCGACGAGACGCTGGACGGCATCGCGCAGGCCGATCCCGCCGTGTTCGCGGCGATGTCCGCGGAGTTCGCCCGGTGGAGCGACATCGACGTCCGCTTCGGCGGCGAGGTCCACATCTCCGGTGGCCACGGCTTCGCCGCGCTCGACCGCAACCGGCTGCGGGAGATCCTGCAGAAGCGCTGCGCCGAGCTTGGGGTGGAGGTGCGCTACGGCACCGAGGCACCACCCGTCGAGGAGCTCTCCGCCGGGTACGACCTGGTGGTCGCCGCGGACGGAATCCGCTCCGCGGCCCGCGAGACGTACGCCGACAGCTTCCGCCCGGACCTGGACGAGCGCCACTGCCGCTACATGTGGCTCTCCACCGACCGCGTCTTCGAGGCGTTCACCTTCATCGTCGAGAAGGGGGAGTTCGGCAGCATCCAGGTCCACGCCTACCCGTACGACGACAAGCGCAGCACGTTCATCGTCGAGATCGCCGAGGACGACTGGCGGCGGGCGGGTTTCGAGGCGCTCGCCGACCGGGAGTTCGCGCGCGGCGAGAGCGACGAGGCGAGCGTCCGACGGTGCGAGGAGATCCTGGCCGACCACCTCGACGGCCACCGCCTGATCCCCAACGCCTCGAAGTGGATACGTTTCACCACGGTACGCAACGCCTCCTGGCGCCACGGCAACGTGGTCCTGCTCGGCGATGCGGCCCACACCGCCCACTTCTCCATCGGCTCCGGCACCAAGCTCGCCATGGAGGACGCCCTCGCCCTGGCCGCCTGCCTGCACGAACACCCGGACGTGAGCTCGGCGCTCGCCGCCTACGAGGCCGAGCGCCGGCCGGTGGTCGAATCCACCCAGCGAGCCGCCCAGGCCAGCCTCGAATGGTTCGAGAACGTCGGCCGCTACACGGCTCAGGAGCCCCCGCAGTTCGCCTTCAACCTCCTCACCCGCAGCCGCCGCGTCACCTACGACAACCTGCGCGTACGCGACGAGGACTTCACCACCGCGGTCGACTCCTGGCACGCCGACGGCAACGCGCTGACCGTCACCCGGCCCGGCGCCGCCGCCACCGTGCCACCCATGTTCCGCCCCTTCCGACTCGGCGGGCTGCTCCTGCGCAACCGGGTCGTCGTACCGCCCACCGCGCTCTACACCGCACGCGACGGAGTCCCCGGCGACTTCGACCTCGTCCACCTGAGCACCCAGGCGCTGGGCGGCTCCGGCCTGGTCCTCGCCGGAATGACCGCGGTCAGCGCGGACGGCCGGGCCTCCGCGGGCTGCCCCGGCCTGTACACGGACGAGCAGGAGGCCGCCTGGCGGCGCGTCACCGCGTTCGTGCACGGCCAGTCGGACACCTGCCTGGGCATCCAGCTCACCCACGCCGGCCGCCGTGCCGCGACGAGCGTCCCCCGCGCGGACGGCAGGTCCGTCCCGCTCGGAGCCGAGGGGTGGCCGCTCGTCGCCGCCTCCCCGCTGGCCTGGACCGACGGCGCCGTCGTCCCGCGGGAAGCGACCCGGCAGGACATGGACGACATCGCACGCGACTTCGTCGCCGCGGCCGAACGCGCCCACCGCGCCGGCTTCGACGTGCTGGAACTCCAGTACGGACACGGCCACTTGATGTCCGGGTTCCTCTCGCCGCTCACCAACGTGCGGACGGACGAGTACGGCGGGAGTCTCACCGGCCGGCTGCGCTTCCCCCTCGAAGTGCTGCGCGCGGTGCGCGCAGTCTGGCCCGAGGGCAAGGCCCTCGTGGTCCGCGTCTCCGCCGCGGACTGGGCCGACGGGGGCACCAGCGAGGCCGAAGCCGTGGAGATCGCCCGCGCACTCGGCGCGGCGGGCGCCGACGCGATCGACGTGTCCACCGGCGAGGTCGTCGCGCACGAGCGGCCCCGGTACGGCCGCAGCTACCAGACCCCGTACGCCGACCTGATCCGCAACGCCACGGACATACCCACCATCGCCGTCGGCGCGATCTCCACCTACGACGACGTGAACTCGATCATCCTGGCCGGCCGGGCCGACCTGTGCGCCGTCGGCCGCGCCCAGATCCACGACCCCCTGTGGACCCTGCACGCAGCCGCCGCCCAGGGCTACCACGGCCCGGCGGCGCCCTGGCCCGCCTCCTGGCGGGCGGGCAGCGGACGCCCCCCGGGTGCGCGCACCGACCGCGTTCCGCCCCGCCTCCAGCTTCTCCGCGCGGCCTCCGCCCCGGTGCACCAGCGCTGGGTTCCGCGCCTCCCCGCCGCCGCGACCGCTGCCGCATCCACCGCCGCGACCGCTGCCGTATCCGCCTGCTGACCTGGAGAACCGATGGACAATCTGCCACGCTTCACCGCCGCGGCCGTGCAAGCGGCTCCCGTGTACCTGGATGCCGCGGCGACCGTCGACAAGGCGATCGCCCTCATCGCGGAGGCGGCCGCCGGAGGCGCCGAACTGGTCGTCTTCCCCGAGGTGTTCGTCCCCGGCTATCCGTACTGGAACTGGACGATGAACCCGGTCCAGGGCTCACCCTGGTTCGAGCGCCTCTACCGCTCGGCCATCGATGTGCCGGGGCCGTACGTCGATCAACTGCGGGCCGCCGCACGCCAGTACGGGATCGTCCTCGTCATCGGCGTCAACGAACGCGGGCCGCACAGCCTCGGCGTCCTCTACAACACCCTGCTCACCATCGGCCCGGACGGTGAACTCCTCGGCGTGCACCGCAAGTTGGTGCCCACGTGGGCCGAGAAGCTCACTTGGACCGGCGGGGACGGCAGTTCGCTCAGGGTGCATCAGACGCCCGTCGGCCCGCTCGGCGCCCTCGCCTGTGGCGAGAACACCAACACCCTCGCCCGCTTCACGCTCCTCGCGCAGGGCGAACTGGTCCACGCCTCCTGCTACATCGCCCTGCCGGTGGCACCCGCCGACTACGACATGGCCGAAGCCATCGCCGTCCGCACCGCCGCCCACAGCTTCGAGGGCAAGGTCTTCTCCGTCGTGGCCTGTTCGACGATCTCGCCGGAGATCGTCGACGCCATCGCCGGGGACGACGAGGAGCTGCGCAAGCAGTTCACCCGCCCGCGCAGCGCCCTGTCCGGGATCTTCGGCCCCGACGGCCGCCCGGTCACCGAACCGCTCGTCGACGACGAGGGAATCGTCTACGCCGAGATCGACCTGGCCCGGTGCATCCAGCCCAAGCAGATGCACGACATCGTCGGCCACTACAACCGGTTCGACGTCTTCCAGCTCCACGTCGACAACCGCCCCCGCACCCCGGTGACCTTCGCGACGGATCCGGCGCACACCGCGGCACCGCACTCGAACGACGTCGCCGGCATCACCGGCATCACGAAGGAGGACGCATGACCACCGAGTACGACGACAGCCGGCTGGGCCGAGCACGGGTGTCCGACTCCCCTGAACTCACCGCGTTCTACGGCGAACTCGCCCAGCTTGAAGCCGGCGCGCTGTGGACCGTGGCCAACGACATCGAGCCCTGGTACCCCCAGCCGAAGTCCGTACCCGTGCTGTGGCGCTACAACGAACTGCGGCCCCTGGTCCGCAAGGCCCTCGACCTGGTCAAGGCGGACGACGCCGGCCGCCGCGTCGTGATGCTCGTCAACCCGGGCCGCAAGGACGTCAGCGCCGCCGTGGGCCTGCTCTACACCGGGCTCCAGATCATGGGCCCCGGCGAGGCCATGACCGCCCACCGCCACCAGGCCGCCGCCCTGCGCTTCGTCCACGAGGGCACCGGCGCCTGGACGATCGTCGACGGTCAGAAGCTGAAGGTCGGACCCGGCGACTTCGCCATCACCCCGAACGGCACCTGGCACGAGCACGGCAACGAGTCCGCCGACGCCCCCGTCATCTGGCAGGACGGACTCGACATCCCGCTGGTCAACGCCCTCGACGCGGGCTTCTACGAGGTCCACCCCGAGCTGTACCAGACCCCCGGAAAGGTCATCAACTCCTCAGTGCTGACGTACGGAGCGAACCTGCTCCCTTACGGCGTGGAGAAGTGGACCCGCCCCTACTCGCCGCTCCTGGCGTTCCCGTGGGAGCCCACGTACGAGGCCCTGCAGGGTCTCGCCAAGGCCACCGAGGGATCCCCGTACGACGGCGTGATCGCCGAGTACACCAACCCGGTCACCGGCGGCTCCGTCATGCCCACCATGGGCGCCCACATGCAGCTCCTGCGCCCCGGCCAGGCCACGCGGGCGCACCGCCACACCGGGTCGGTGATCTACACCGCCGCCAAGGGGCGCGGTGTCTCGGTGATCGCCGGACAGCGGTTCGAGTGGCAGCAGGGTGACATGTTCTGCGTCCCCTCCTGGGCCTGGCACGAGCACCACAACCTCGATCAGTCCGAGGACGCCTGCCTCTTCTCCTTCAACGACTTCCCCGTCATGCGCTCCCTCGGCTTCCACCGCGAAGAGGCGTACACCGACAACGGCGGGCACCAGCCCACCGTCTGAACCGCTCCGCCGTACCGGACGCCGCCGGCCCTGACACCGGCGCCGGTACGGCGGAGCACCGAGCCGGGCGCGGTTTCCATTCCCCGCACCGCCCCGGACCGGGGCGGTGGTGGAGCGACCTGAGTTCCACCACCGCCCTGTCCCCTCAGCCTCAACCCCCTTTTCCCATCACACGCAAGGAGCCCGCCATGCGGCTGGTCGCCTACACCCTCAATGACTCGCCCGAGCGCCTGGGCGCGCAGGTCGACGACCTCGTCGTCGACCTCGCCACCCTGGCCGCCCGGGCCGACGCACAACTGCCCCTGGATCTGCTGTCGTTCATCCAGGCGGGCGCGACCGCCCAGGACACCGCGCGTGGCCTGCTGGCCGGCGGTCCCGCGGCCTGGCCGGCCGAGGCCGTGCACCGGCTCGACGAGGTGTCGCTGCGGGCCCCGCTGCGCCCCGGCAAGATCATCGGGGTCGGACTGAACTACGTCGAGCACGTCGAGGAGTCCAGCCGAAGCCTGGACACCGACAAGGAGCGCCCCTCGCGCCCCGTGCTCTTCAGCAAGCCCGCCACGGCCGTCACCGGCCCCGGCCAGCCGATCCTGCACAACGCGGACCTGACCACGCAGCTGGACTGGGAGTGCGAACTGGCCGTCGTCATCGGCCGCACCGCGTTCCGGGTGAGTGAGGAGGAGGCGTACGACCACATCTTCGGCTACAGCATCGTCAACGACATCAGCGCCCGCGACCAGCGCCGCTCCGGCCAGTGGTTCTTCTCCAAGGGCCAGGACTCCTACGCCCCCTTCGGCCCCGCCGTCGTCACGGCCGACGAGATCCAGGACCCCATGGCCCTGGACCTCTCCCTGCGCGTCAACGGCGTCACCAAGCAGAAGTCCAACACCCGCCACATGCTCTTCCCCATCGCCCGCCTCATCGCCGACATCTCCTCCGGCGTCACCCTCGAACCCGGTGACGTCATCGCCACGGGATCGCCCGCCGGTGTCGGAGCGGGCATGGTCCCGCCGGAGTTCCTGCACCCCGGAGACACCGTCGAGGCCACGGTCGAAGGCATCGGCACCCTGACCAACCCCGTCGTCGACGCCCGCTGAGGAGCGACCGTGCCCGACCGCAACCCCCGCACCTACCGCATCGGCCAGATCGTGCCGAGCTCCAACGTCACCATGGAGACCGAGGTCCCCGCGATCCTGCGCGCCCGGGAGACCGTCGCGCCGGAACGCTTCACCTTCCACTCCAGCCGGATGCGGATGACCCACGTCACCCCGGAACAGCTCAAGGCCATGGACGCCGACTCCGACCGCTGTGCCGTCGAGCTCTCCGACGCGCACGTGGACGTCCTCGGCTACGCCTGCCTGGTCGCCATCATGAGCATGGGGCTCGGCTACCACCGCACCTCCGAGGAGCGGCTGCACCTGCGTACCGTGGAGAACGCCGCGCCGGCCCCCGTCGTCACCAGCGCAGGCGCCCTCGTACACGGTCTGAACACCCTCGGGGCGAAGAAGATCGCCCTGATCGCCCCGTACATGCGCCCGCTGACGAAGACCGTCGTCGACTACCTCACCCACGAGGGCATCGAGGTGCTCGACTACCAGGCCCTGGAGATCCCCAACAACCTCGACGTCGCCGCGCACGACCCCGCACGTCTTCCCGGGCTCGCCAAGGCCCTGGACCACAGCGACGCCGACGCCGTCGTGCTCTCCGCCTGCGTCCAGATGCCGTCCCTCGGCGCGATCGAGGAAGCCGAGCAGCTCCTCGGCAAGCCGGTTGTCTCGGCGGCCGTGTGCACGGCCCACCAGATGCTGCGCGCCCTGGACCTTCCGGCGACGGCCCCCGGCGCGGGCCACCTCCTGTCCGGCGCCTACGCGGAATGAGGATGGACTGCCGCCCCGTCGTCGCACACCCGGCCGTGACCCTGAACCTGGACGGTGCCCCGTCCTCCCGGCTCGGTAGGATCGCGACCGCGTACGACGGAAGGCGATCATGGCGGACAGTCCCCTCAGGCCCAGCTCGTTGATCAACACGGTCTACGGGGCGTTCCTGCGACGCCTCGGAGGCTGGATCTCCGTCGCCGACCTCATCACCCTGATGTCGGAGCTGGACGTCGACGGCCCGGCGGCGCGCTCGGCGATCTCCCGGCTCAAGAAGAAGGGCGTACTCGAACCGGAGCGCCGCGGCGCCACCGGCTACCGGCTGAGCCCCGCCGCGCGACCCGTCTTCGACGAGGGTGACCGGCGGATCTTCGGCAGCCTCGAGCCGGCGAAGCTCAGCGACGGCTGGGCGATGGCCGTCTTCTCCGTACCGGAGTCCGAGCGCTCGTACCGCTACCAGCTGCGCACCCGGCTGACCTGGCTCGGCTTCGGCAACATCGCCCCCGGCGTGTGGCTGGCACCCGGCCGGCTCCTCGGCGACGCCCGCGAGATGCTCGTCCGGCGCGGGCTCAGCGACTACGTCCACCTGTTCGCCGCGGACTACGCCGCCTTCAGCGACCTGCCCGGGACGGTCAGCTCGTGGTGGGACTTCCCGGCGATCCAGCAGCAGTACGCCACGTTCACCGACGCGTACGGCCCCGTCGCCGCGGGACTCGCGCGGCAGCGCGACATCGACGGCGCCGAGGCCTTCCGCCACTACGTCCCGATGCTCACCCAGTGGCGCCGCCTGCCCTACCTCGACCCGGGCCTGCCCAGCGAGCTGCTCCCCGCCGACTGGAACGCGGTCGTCGCGCGCCAGATCTTCCAGCAGCTGCACGACGTACTCGCCCCACCGAGCCTGCTGCACGTCCAGCAGGTCACCGGCCTGGCAGAGGCGCCGTCCGAGTCCTAGCGCGCCGCTCCCCACGTCGTCAGAGACCGGACTCCGCGTGCCAGATCCGGCGGGACGCCGCGAGCGGGTCATCGACGACCGACGGTTCGACGTCCCAGAGGCGGGCCGTCGGCCGCTGCGTAGTGAAGGGCGACCAGCCGGGATCTCCCGAGGTGGCGAAGGAGATCCAGGAGGCGCGGAGCTGTTCCGACAGGTGCGTGAAGTCCTGGGACGGGGCCTTGCCGCCGAACAGGAAGCCCGACAGCGGCCCCCGTGTGTGGCCGAACGTCGCCGGGATGTCCATGGTGTGGCAGGCGCCGAGGGCCCCGCCGAACGCGGGACTGCTCCAGGTGAAGTCGTACAGCCACGCCCGCCCGCCCGCCGCGGCGTGCGCATCGGCCAGCCACGTCGCGGGCATCCGGAAGAGCGCGTCCGAGAACACGGTGACGTACAGCTGGGCGTCGGTCAGGCCCGGGTGGGCGGCGCGGTACTCGGCCGCCGCCCCACGGCCGAGCCCCAACCCCTCGGTGACGGCCCCGAGGTCGAGGTCGCGAACCTTCGCCGAGGGCTGCGCCGGCTTCCGCGATGCCCGCTCGCGGAATCCCGCGCGTGCCGCGGCGAGCATCATGGGCATGGCCTTGACCATCGCGCCGAGCTTGATCTTGACGAGGCCGCGTTCCATGGCGAACAGGGTGAACTCGTCATGCGTGTATCCGGAGATGAGGTCCACGTCACGCGCGCACCCTGAACGGACGGCCAGCCACGGCTTGTCGACCACGGTGATGCCGTCGATGACGGGCGAGAACGCGGTGATCGCCTCGGGAGTCGTCCAGTTCGCCGGCTCCGCCCGCATCGCGGGCAGTGCCACGTCCTGTACCGCCAGCAGCGCCTCGGGCGGTACGGAGGCCAGACCGTCGAGGCCCACCCCGACCGCTTGCGCCGTCATCACGGCGATCCGCCGGGCCTCCTCCTCGGGCAGGAAGCGTCCGGCCATGCTCTGGACGATGGCGCGCCGGAACAGACCGCGCGCGGCAGGCGCGGACAGGAGGGCGGCGACGGACGCGCCTCCGCCGGACTCGCCGAAGATCGTCACGTTGTCCGGGTCGCCGCCGAAGGCCGCGATGTTCTCCCGTACCCATGTCAGGGCGGCGGCCTGGTCGAGGAAGCCGCGGTTGGCGGGTGCTCCCGGTACATGGCCGAATCCCTCGAATCCGACGCGGTAGTTGAACGTCACCATGACCACGCCGCCCCGGGCGAGCACTTCGCCGTCGTAGCCGGGATCCGCGGAGTAGCCGGTCTTCCAGCCCCCGCCGTAGATCCACACCATGACCGGCAGCCGGTCACCAGCGCCCCCCGGGGTCCAGACGTTCACGCTGAGGCAGTCCAGGCCGTCTTCCGGTCGCCAGGCCGGAGGCATTCCGGGAACCAGTGGCAACTGCGGCGGTGCGACGCCGAAGGACGTGGCCGGGCGGACACCGTCCCATGCGGGGACCGGGGCCGGCGCCCGGAACCTCCGGGGTCCGTCCGAGGGGAGGGAGTAGGGGATGCCCTTGAAGACGGACAGTCCGTTCTCGGCTGTTCCTTCGATCTTGCCGGTCAGGGTCTCGATGACAACACCCATGGCGTGGCTCCGTTCATGTCGAGAATCTGAGGACCGCGTCGAGCAGGCACTTCCCGCCGAACATCAGGTCGGATATCCGGGCGTGCTCGTCAGGGGCGTGGATGAGTCGCATGATGTCCGCGTCACTCGCGGAGGGAAAGAATCCGACGACCTTCGTGTCGGGGAAGGCGCGGGCGTCCGTGGCCGCCGGATTGATGTACGGCAGGACACGCGCGCCCGGTTCGTGGGCGGCGACCGTGTCGCCCAGGACCCGCAGGATCTCCGGGTCGTCGTGGCCGGCGTGGCTCACCCTGCCGTGCAGCAGCGACACCTCGACACGGTCTCCGGCCGCCCTCTGGACCTCCTCCACCCACCGATCGGGCAGCTCACCCGGCAGCAGGCGGCCGTCGAGGACCACGCTCGCCTCGACGGGAACCACGTTCTGCCGGTGCCCCGCGGCCAGCATGGTGGGCGTGGCGGTGTTGTGCAGCCCGGCGACGACGAACTCCCGCAGGACGGGGTCGATGGGCAGGCCGTTCGCACCCGCCCAGGTCGGCTCCTCAAGCAGCCGCCCGATCGCCTCCGCGCCCGCGCCCGGGTGCAGGTCCGCCAAGGTACCCAGCATGCGCCGCGAGGCCGGATGCAGCACCGACTCCGGCGCGAACGCGCGCAGCCTCAGCAGGGCCTCGGCCAGCGTGAAGACGGCGGACTGCGCGCGCGGGACGGAGGCGTGACCACCCGGCCCGCGCGCGGTGACCCGCATCCGGGCGCTGCCCTTCTCGGCCACCTGCACGGTGTACACAGGCCCGCCGGGCGTCATGAAACGCTGCCCGCCGCCTTCGTTGAACGCCAACTCCGCCTCGACGAGACCGCGATGGTTCTCCCAGAGCCAGTACGCCCCCAGTCGGCTGCCGGCCTCCTCGTCGGCGGTGACCACCATCAGCACATCGCGGGTCAGCCGGAACCGGTGCGCGGCGAGGAGCTGCATCACCAGCAGGCTCGCGGCGACCTGGCCCTTCATGTCGAGTGCCCCACGGCCCCACACGCGGCCGTCGGCCACCTCGCCCGAGAAGGGCGGACGGCTCCACCCCTCGGGCCCCGCGCCCACCACGTCGGCGTGGCTCAACAGCATGAGCGGCGGCTTCTGTCCCGAACCGGGCAGCCGGGCGACGAGGTTGGCCCGTCCGGGCTCGGACTCCAGGACGGTGTGTGCGATGCCGGAGCGGGACAGCTCGCGGGAGAGGTGGCGTGCGACGGCGATCTCATTGCCCGGCGGGTTCGAGGTGTTCAGGCGGATCAGCGCCGAGAGGTGGCCGACGAGGTGCTGTTCCTGGTCGGCCCAGGAAAAGGGCAGCGGCATCGGCTCGGGTGGGGTGGACATCTACGCTCCGGGGTTCCACGGTCGTGTGAGCCCCCGTCCGGGAGCGGCTGCCGCTCCCGGACGGGGGCCGGGACTACCGACAGCTCGTCACCGACGCTGGTGCAGGCGCCGCCAGTAGCCCGCGAGGTCGCCGACGGCGGTGGTGACCGAGTCGAGGGCCATCGTGGTGCGGGACTCCCGGTCGTAACGGTCCCACTGGGGCATGGGGTCGTGGTTCGGGTCGCCGGTGCGGATGAAGGAGATCCAGGACGCGTGCATGGTCTCGGCGAGACCGTCACGGACCCTGGGCGCAAGACCTGCCAGGAAGGGCGCCTGCGACCACTTGTCGAAGTTGTTGAAGGTGAACGGCAGCTCCAGGCAGTGCGCCGCCGCGAGCCGGCCGCCGTGCGCGGGCGTGGGGAGGTTGAACTGGTACGCCCACACCGGCCGCCCGCGGGCCGCCCGCTGTTCGGCCAGCGCCACGGCCGGCATGCGGAACAGGTCGTCGGTGATCAGGTCCATGAGCACGTCCACCGGGCGGGCACCCGGCCGGGCCTCCTCGTACGCGGTGTACGCCTGCTCCGCCCGGCTCCCGAAGGTGTCCCGCACTCTGGCGAGCACCTGCTCCCTGGTCGCGGCGGCGTACGGCTCGCTCAGCGCGAAGGCGAAGTTGGCCTCCTCCCTGGTCCAGCCGATCAGGACCTCGATGCCCGCCCCGGCACCACTCAGCAGCAGATCGGCCGGGTCGCGGTCCAGGGTGACCCCGTCGAGCACCGGCAGGTACGGGGTCGACCAGTAACCCCACCGTGCGGTGCGCCCGAACATCTCGATGGTCGCGGCGTTCAGGCGGGGCCAGGGCACGGCCCGTAGTTCCGCCACGTTCTTGGCTCCGAGGATGTCCAGGTACGCGGCGGTGCGCTGGAGGGACTCGGCGCGGGTGGGGATCTTCAGCCCGAGCGGCGGGCTCTGCAGGATCGCGCGCCGGAACAGCGGGCGTCCCTTGGTCTGGGCGCCGGCCAGCGCCGCGACCGACAGCGCACCGCCGGACTGTCCGGCGACGGTGATGTTGTCCGGGTCGCCGCCGAACGCGGCGATGTTCTCCCGTACCCAGTTCAGCGCGGCGAGTTGGTCGGTGAGCCAGAAGTTCCCGCCGGCGCCGTCCTCCCCGAAGTAGAGGTAACCCAGCGGTCCGAGACGGTAGTTGATGGTCACGACCACGAGGTCGCCGTTGCGGGCGAAGGTCTCGCCGGAGTAGTTCGGCATCGAGCCGGATCCGGATATGAAGCCGCCGCCGTGGATCCACACCATCACCGGCCGCTTGGCGCCACCGGCTCCGGGGGTCCAGACGTTGAGCGTGAGGCAGTCCTCGTCGAAGGGGGGAGAGCCGTGGGTGCCGAGCACCTGGTCGCCCCCTTCCCGGTAGAGCTGCGGTGCGCTCGGGCCGAAGGCGGTCGCGTCGCGCGTTCCCTGCCACCCGGGATGGGGCTGAGCCGGCCGCCAGCGGAGGGCGCCGACCGGCGGCGCCGCGTAGGGCACCCCCTTGAACACGGCGAGACCTCCTTCGGTGCCTCCGCGAAGCCGGCCCGCGGGCAGCTCCACGACGGGCGATTCCACGCCCGCTCGCGGGGCAGCAGCCTGCGCCGTGTGCCCGCCCGGCACACCGGCGATGAGTGCGGCGCCGGCCAACACCCCGCTGTTCCTGAGGATGTTTCGCCGTGATGGATCGTCGGTCATGGTGCTTCACTCCCTGACGGATCGAGGGCTCGCCGCCCCAGCGATATCGAGCAAAATTGACGGTGGCCATTGTTAAGGCACATGCGAATCCAAGGTCAAGGGGCGAGCCGCAACTTCGGGCAGTAATGTCGAGATCTCTTGACGAGCGTCGCAATGTCGCGATAGATACGTGTCACCTCAGGTACTGCCCCAGGGGGACGAGAGCCCGTCGAAGAGTCGGCGGTCGGCGCTCAGATGCGCCTCGGACACCGGCGGCGGCTTCGATCCCACCCGGTCGGCGACGCGTCGGGCATCCAGGCCCGCGCCCGGCCGCCCCGGAACGGTCCACATCGGTCGGCGTCCCCCACACCATCCGCATCAGCAACATCCGGTCCGCCAGGTCCGGTTGACAACGTACGGAGTCACCATGGCAGGTCGATTTCGCCCCGTAGCTCTCATCACCGTCACCACGGGCCTCTTGCTGGCCACGGCGTGCGGTGGTTCCAGCCTCGGGAACGGCGACGGCAAGCAGCAGAGCGGGCCGGTGAAGATAGGGCTCCTCGTCCCGCAGTCCGGGATCTACAAGGCGCTCGGCGACGACATGAAGCAGGGCTTCGAGCTCTACGTCCGACAGCACGGCGGCAGGCTCGGCGGCCGCGAGGTGGAGATCGTCGTCGCGGACGAGGGGGAGACCGCCGACTCGGGCAAGGCGGCGGCGGAGAAGCTGGTCAAGCAGGACCGGGTGCTCGCGGTCAGCGGGGTGGTGAGCTCGGCCACCATCAACGGGGTCAAGGACCTGTTCGAGACCAGCAAGGTCCCGCTCGTCGGCTCGAACGCCTCGCCGACCAACCTCTCCGGGACCGAGTACATCTGGCGCACCTCGTACGTCAACGACGAGCCCGGCAAGGCGCTGGGCAAGCACGTCGCCGAGAAGGCCGACGGTCCCGTCTTCCTCATCGCCGCGGGCTACCAGGCGGGCAAGGACGAGGTCGAAGGCTTCAAGTCCACCTTCCTCCCCGCCGGCGGCAAGATCGCGGGCGAGGAGGTCTACACACCGTTCCCCGGCACCAAGAACTTCCAGCCCTACCTCGCACAGATCCAGAACTCCGGAGCGAAGGCGGTGTTCTGCTTCTACGCCGGCGGTGCGGCCGTCGACTTCGTGAAGCAGTACCGGGACTTCGGACTTGCCGGCAAGATCCCCCTCTACGCGCCCGGTTTCCTCACCGAAGGCGGCGTACTGAAGGGGCAGGGAGACGCGGCCACCGGCATCCTCACCGCGCTCAACTACAGCGCGGACCTGGACAACGCCGCCAACAAGAAGTTCGCGCCTGCCTACCGGTCCGCCTACGGCACGGCCCCGACCACGTACGCGATGGCGTCATGGGACGCGGCGCAGGTGCTCGACAAGGCGATCAAGGCCGCCGGTGGCACCGTGACCCCGGAATCGGTCAACGCCGCGATCGCCACGGTGGGGGACATCGACAGCCCGCGGGGCACCTGGCGGTTCAACGGCGGCGGCACACCGATCCAGCCCTGGTACCTGCGCGAGGTCAAGCAGGGGGCCAACACCGTCGTCGGCGACCTCGGCCGGCTGGGCGGCTGAGATGTTCGGATGGCTGGACGGCAACGTCGTCAGCGTCGTCGACGGAGTCGCGTTCGGACTGCTGCTCTTCACGATCGCGGTCGGCCTCTCCCTGGTCTTCGGCATGATGGACGTCCTCAACCTGGCGCACGGCACGCTGTACCTCGCCGGGGCCTACATCGCCTACACCCTGTCCGACGGCAGCGTGACGGGTCTGCTCCTCGCCCTGACGGCCGGCGCCCTGACGGGCGCCCTCGGGGGAGCGGCCCTGACACTGCTCACCCAGCCGCTGGCCCGGCGTGGGCACCTGGACCAGGCGGTGCTCACGCTGGGCATCACGTTCATCGTCGCCGACCTCCTCGCCGCGACCTTCGGCGGCGAGGTACTGCCCACGGACCCGCCGGCGCCGCTGCGCGGGACGGTGGACCTCCTCGGCCACACATATCCCGTGTACAGGCTGGTGTTCATCGGCGTCGCGGCGGGTCTGGCTCTCGTCGTGTACCTCGTCTTCGAACGCAGCTCGCTCGGCGCACTCGTACGGGCCACCGTCGCGGACCGGGACATGGTCCGCGCGCAGGGCGTCGACATCCGCAAGGTGCTCTACGGAGTCTTCGCGTTCGGCGCCGCCCTGGCGGCGGTCGGCGGGGTCCTCGGCGCACCGATCCTCGGCCCCGGGCCGGGCGTCGACGAAAGCGTCCTCGTCCTCTCGCTCGTCGTCGTGGTCGTCGGCGGCCTCGGATCCGTGCGCGGAGCGCTCGCCGGGGCGCTGCTCATCGGCCAGGTGCAGACACTCGGCGTGGCACTGCTCCCGGAGTACGCCCCCTTCCTCCTCTTCGGCACCATGCTGCTGGTGCTCGTGTTCCGCCCGCACGGCCTCGTCTCGTCGGCGGTGCGCACATGAGCACTCCCCGAACCGCCGGCACCACCGGCGCTGTCCGTACCGTTGGGACCGTCGTACGGCGGCTCCCTGTCGCCGCCGTCCTGCTCGCGCTCACGCTGGCCCCCTTCCTCCTCGGCCCGTACGCCATCGGCACCCTGTCGCGGATCCTCGTGTTCGCTCTGCTCGCCATGAGCGTGCACCTCCTCACCGGCCTGACCGGACTGCCGACCCTCGGCCAGTCGGCCTACTTCGGCGTCGGCGCCTACACCGGGGCGATCGTCGCCACGAGACTCACCGACGTCGGGACACTCCAACTCCTCATCGCCGCAGGGGTTTCCGCGCTGGTGGCCGTGCCGACCGGGTGGCTCGCCGTCCGGGCCCGCGGCGTGGTCTTCCTGATGCTGACACTGGCCATCGGCGAGATCGCCTACAGCGCCGCCGTCAACTGGAAGTCGCTGACCAACGGCACCGACGGAGTGTCGGGCATCCCGCCCGTCGTACCGTTGCCCGGCATGCCCGCGCTGGAACTCGACGGGCTGGTCTACTTCTATGTGCTGACCGTGTTCCTGCTGCTCTTCGCGGCCGTCACCCGCCTGGGCAAGACACCGTTCGCCCTCGCCCTGCGCGGCATCCGCGACAACGAGGCCCGTATGAAGGCGATCGGCTACCCCACCCGGCGGTACGCCCTGACCGTCTACTGCGGCGCCGCGGCGCTCGCCGGCGCCGCCGGTTCGCTGTGGGTCTCGGTGCAGCGCTTCGTCTCGCCGGGCGACGCGGGATTCGAGATCGCCGCCCTGGCCCTGCTGGCCGTCGTCATCGGCGGCTCGGGCTCGCTACGGGGGACGTGCGCCGCGGCCGCCCTCATCTGGCTCACCCGCGACTACCTCGGAAACCTCGAAGCGGTCGCCGGACGCGGGCCGTTGCTGCTCGGGCTGCTCTTCGTCATCGCCGTCTACACACTGCCCCGCGGACTGGCCGGCGTACGGCTTCCGCACAGGCCGACCCGGAAGAAGGCGGCGTGACCGATCGCGATCTACTCGAACTACGCCAGCTGTCAAAGCACTTCGGGTCCTTCACAGCCGTCGACGAGGTCTCCCTCGCCGTGCGGGCCGGCGCGCGACACGCTGTCATCGGCCCGAACGGCGCGGGCAAGTCGACCCTGTTCGGCCTCGTCTCCGGCACCCTGCCCGCCAGCTCCGGATCCATCCTCCTCGACGGACAGGACGTGACCCGGCTGCCCGTGCACCGCAGGGTCGGGCTCGGCGCCGCCGCGACCTTCCAGCACTCCAGTCTCTTCATGCGGGAGACCGTGCTGGAGAACGTCCTGCTCGCCGTGTTGCGCCGGACCGGTACGGGACTCGGCGGCTGGCGCAAGGTGAGTGCCCGCGCGTCGGCGATCGCGCAGGCCCGCACGTTGCTCGAACGCGTGGGCCTGCCCACCCGGCACGACCTCCCGGCGGCCGAGCTCTCGCACGGTGAACGGCGGCAGCTGGAAGTCGCCGTCGCGCTGGCCACCGAACCCCGGCTGCTGCTCCTGGACGAACCGGCCGCCGGCATGTCGCCGGCGGAGACGGAGCGGCTGACGGAGCTGATCGCCGCCCTGCCCCGGGAGGTGACGGTCCTCCTCATCGAACACGACCTCGACATGGTCTTCGAACTCGCCGACACCGTGAGCGTCATGCACCTCGGCAAACACCTCAAGACCGGCTCCCCGGACGAGGTGCGGGCCTCCGCCGAGGTCCAGAGCGCCTACCTGGGCACCGTGGAGGTCTCCTCGTGAAACCGTTCTTCAGCGTGCGCGACCTGCGCTCCGGTTACGCCGGGGGCGTCGTCCTCGACGGTGTCGACCTCGACCTCGAACCGGGCGGAATCCTCGCCGTACTCGGGCGCAACGGGGTCGGGAAGACCACCCTCATCTCGACCGTGATGGGTTTCGTCCGGCCGTACGGAGGCAGCGTCACCGTCGACGGCCGGGAGATCGCCGGGGCACGCGTCGATGTGATCGCCTGCGCCGGCGTGGGTGTCGTACCGCAGGGGCGCCGGGTCTTCGCGCCGCTGACCGTGGCGGAGCACCTCGCGATCGCCGCGCGGCGCCCCGCGCGGGGGCCGTGGACCCGGGCCCGGATCCTCGACCTGCTGCCGAGGCTGGGGGAGCGGCTCGGGCACCGCGGTGACCAACTCTCCGGAGGAGAGCAGCAGATGCTCGCGATCGCCCGGGCCCTGCTGGGAAATCCGCGGCTGCTGCTCCTCGACGAGCCGTCCGACGGCCTCGCCCCCGCGATCGTCGCCCAAGTGGGCGAGGTGGTCCGCGAGGTGAGTGCGCAGGGCATGACGGTCGTCCTCGTCGAGCAGAACCTGGGCCTCGCCCTCTCGGTCGCCGAGAACGTGGCCGTCATGCAGAAGGGGCGCATCGTCCACCGGGCGCCCTGCGCGGAATTCGCCTCCCGCCCCGACGACCGGCGGCGACTGCTGGGCGTCGAATGACCGGCCGACCCGACGCACCGCCCCCACCCGGAGGTTCCACCCCCATGAGTCCCACTCCCGATCAGAACCCGCTCTTCTCCGCGCTCGGCCGCATGGTGGTGCTCGTCGCGGACACCGAACCCGCCCTGGCCTTCTACCGGGACGTCCTGGGCTTCGCGGTCCTGCACGACGAGACGGCTGACGGCTACCGCTACCTGCACATCGGCCTGCCCGGCCCGGCACCGGCGGGCCTCTGGCTGATGCCCGCGACCACGGACCAGGAGCGCGACCTGATCGGCCGTCAGTGCGGCGGCCAACCCCTGCTCGTCCTGTACACGACCGACGTGCAGAAGACCGCCGACCACCTGCGCGCACACGGCGTGCGGGTGTGGGACGAGCGAGAGGAGGCCGACAGCCGTTCCCTGCATTTCGAAGACCTGTACGGGAACGTCCTCGTTGCGGTGCAACTGCCCGCCCGATGAAGGTCGCTGATCTCGTCCGCGTCCCTCCCCGGACTGGGGAGAATCCTTTTCGCGTCACGCGCGCATTCGGGTGATATTTGACTGTCCACATATTTTCCAGTGCTTAAGATCCACTGTTGTGACAGAGAGTCAGTACGCCCGGTCCGACCAGGACTCGGCTGATGTGGTCATCCTCGGGGCCGGCCCGGCCGGCCTGGTCCTGGGGAACCTCTTACTTCGCAACGGCATCGACTGTGTCGTGCTGGAACGTGCCGATCGTGAGCACGTCCAGAACCGCGCGCGGGCGGGCTTCCTCGCCGCCAACACCGTGCGGATCCTGGAACGCAACGGTCTGGACGAGGGCCTGCGCCGGCGCGGACAGGAGCACAGCGTCTGTGAGTTCCGTACCGAGGACGGCCGCTTCCGCCTGGACTACCGACAGCTCGGCCGGGGTGAGCCGCACACCGTCTATCCCCAGCACGAACTGGTCTCCGACCTCCTGGCGCAGTACGTCGACGCCGGGGGCCGGATCCGTTTCGGCACCGAAGCCGTCGCCGTATCCGACGCGGACGGCTCCACGCCCACGGTGACCGTACGGGAGGCGGACGGGCGCCCCGGACGGTGGCGGGCACGGTACGTCGCCGCCTGCGACGGCCGCCACGGCGCGGGGCGGCGCTCGCTACCGCCCGGCGCGGTCCGGCGCCACCACCGCGACCACGGCGTGTCCTGGCTGGGGCTTCTCGCCGAGGCGCCGCCGAGCCTGGACGCCGTGGGCTACGCGACCCACCCGCGCGGATTCGCGGGGCACATGGCCCGCTCCGCCGAGATCACCCGCTACTACCTGCAGTGCGAACGCGGGACCCGGGCCGAGGCCTGGAGCGAGGACCGCGTCTGGGACGAACTCGACCTCCGCATGCGCGCGACCGAGTACGGCCCCCTGCTGCGCGGCCGCGTGGTCCAGCGCGCTGTCATCGACCTCGAATCCGACGTGCTCGAACCGCTGCGCCACGGCTCGCTGTTCCTGGTGGGCGACGCCGCCGCCCTCATCAGCCCGTCCGCCGCGAAGGGCGCGAACCTCGCGGTCCTCGAGGCGGAGATCCTGGCCCAGGCCCTGACCGATGCCCTCGCTCACGGCGATCCCGGGCCACTCTCCTCCTACTCGGAGCGCTGCCTGACGCACATCTGGCGTGCGCAGGAGTTCTCGCACTGGATGATCCGCCTCCTGCACGACGTCCCGGATGCCGAGGGCGCCTCCCTCTTCCAGGAGCGCCTGCGCCTCTCCCGGCTCGCCTCGCTGCGCACGTCACGCGCCCAACAGGACTGGTTCGCCGAGAACTACGTCGGCATCTGACCGACTCTTCCGTCCTTCTTCTTCCTCCTTCTTCCTTACTTCTCTTCATTCGTCCCGTTCCGGGCCAGGCCCTGGGCTGCCCGTGCCTGCGCACGGCATGCCCCGGTGCCGGGCGCGGGGCTTCCTCCTTCACACACGGACAGGGAATGCACTCCGAACCTCCCTTCACCATGCCCGCAGCCGCGACCACGACGACGGTGAACGCCGGCTCCGACGCGGAGCGGCTGAGCGCGACGGCCGCATTCGTCCGGGAGCAGGACACGTCCGTCCTGCTCTCACGCGTGCTGCCCGGTCTCGACGGTCCCGAACTGCGGGCGCTGACGGACCAGTGCCGCTTCGCGCACGCCGCCGTGCTCGTGTTCCCGCCCGACGAGCCCTCGCTGCGAAGGGACTTGGCGGCGTGCGGGCTGCTCGCCGACACGCAGACGCAACCCAGTGTCGTCGTGCGCGGACGCCTCGCCTCACGCCACCGCCGCGATCCCTTGGATCTTGACGTAAGGATTCTCCGTCCCCTGGTCCGCGGCCCGGGGGATGAAGACCGGGCGGTGGAGGTGTTCGCGCTGACGGTGCCGCCGGGTTCCGGGCTGTCCGGGATCGCAGCCGAGGAACGCCACCTGGACCACGAGGCGCACCTCGCCTTCGATGTCGCGCGGCCCGACCCGCTGGTGCTGCGCGGGCTGTTGGCGAGCTTCGGGCGGCATGGCGCGGGAGCCGACGGGGGCGGCTACAACCCGCACGAGGACGGCACGGTGTTCTACTTCACGGCCCCCGCCGACACGAAGACGGCGTACCGACGCGTGGAGTTGTACGCGAGCGGCGACCACCGTGACGTACTGACCGAACACCTCGGCCGCTACAACACCCGACCGCGACCGGCGGAAACCCTCCTGTGGCTGCTTACCGGTGCCTGGACCACCCAGGCCCTGGCGGCCTGCGCGCGGCTTCGGCTACCGGAGGCAATGAACGGGCAA
The DNA here is from genome assembly GCF_042718575.1 of Streptomyces sp. NPDC058579. Classification (NCBI taxonomy): domain Bacteria; kingdom Bacillati; phylum Actinomycetota; class Actinomycetes; order Kitasatosporales; family Streptomycetaceae; genus Streptomyces; species Streptomyces sp. NPDC058579. The sequence goes on along the minus strand of NZ_JBHXPI010000027.1, from coordinate 50,495 downwards.
ACGGGGGTGGACAGTTCGGAGCTGGCGCGGGCCGTCGGTGCCGACCCGCAGAGCCTGGCGACCCTGCTGCGGTACCTCGCCATGCTCGGTGTGGTCTCCGAAGGCCCCGACGGGTTCCGCCTCACCGGCGTCGGCGCACTCCTGGACGCGGAGGCCCCGGGCTCGATGCGGCCCCTGGCGCTGATGTACAGCGGCCCCTTCTACCAGTCGTTCGCGCACCTGACCCACACCGTGCGCAGCGGACAACCGGGCTTCGAGCACCTCTACGGCGAGAACCACTTCGACCACTTCGCCCGCGACCCCGAACTCGCCACCCTCTTCGACCAGTCCATGGTGTCGAGCGCCGCCATGTTCGACGCCCTTCCTGCGCACCCGGTCCTGACCGCCGCCGCCACCGCCCCCGGCCACCCTCGTACCGTGGTCGACATCGCAGGCGGCACCGGAGAACTCCTCGCGCGCATCCTGACCGCCCACCCCGCCCTGCGCGGCATCCTCCTCGAACGCCCCCAGGTCCTGGAGGCGGCCCGCACCTACCTGGCCGCCACCGACGCGGGCGAGCGGTGCGGTTTCCGGGCGGGCGACTTCTCGGACGTACCCCCGGGCGGCGACGTCTACATCCTTTCCCGGGTCCTGCACGACTGGGACGACGACCGCTGCCGGAGCATCCTGCGGCACTGCGCCGACGCCATGCCCCCGCACGCAGACCTCCTCATCGTCGAACGCCTCCTGCCGGCCGACGCCACCCCGTCGCTCGCCACCGCGTGGGACCTCCACATGATGTGCAACACCGGAGGCCGCGAGCGCACGGCCGACCACTACGCCCGGCTGCTCGAAGACCACGGCCTCGAACTCGTCGGCACGACACCGCTCGCCCTGGGCGCCCACGTCCTGCACGCCCGCAAACCCTGAGGCATCGGCCGCACCGCCGCCCGCCGGCCGGGGCCGGCGGGGTCGGCATGCACCACAAGGGCGCGGCCGGGGCACTGCGGCTGCCGCTCAGAGGTGGGCGTCCAGGATCTCCCGTACCTCGGCGATGGTCGTAGGCCCTGTGCCGTGCGCCACCGCCTCTCCCTCCTTGAGCAGGACGTAGGACGGGGCTCCGGTGATCCCGTAGCGTACGGTCGCGGCCGGACAGCGCGTGATGTCGGTACGGACGGCCGTCATGCGGCCCGTGTACTCGTCGGCGATGGCACCCACAACGAGGTCCATCGCCCGGCAGGCCTCGATCGCCTTGGGCCATGTCCCGGTGAAGTACGCGAAGACCGGGACTCGGCTCATCCCGAGGATGAAATCGAACTCCGCGTCCTCACGGGGCTGGTGAACCGGCTTCGCCATGAATGCTCCTGACCTCGCTTCCGTCAATGCCTCCCCATCATCCCCCGCGCGGTGCGACAGGCAGGCCCGGCGGCACCGGCAGCCTCCGTGTCCTCTCCGTTGTCACGCCTTCGTCGCCGGGGCCGTCCGCGCGAAGTGGCGGGCGGTGGGTACGAGCGCCGCTGCGGCCGGTACGAGGAAGCAGGCGGCGGCGCACGCGGCGAGTACGGACGTGACCCCGAACGCGTCGATGGCCGGGGCGATCAGGGCCAGGCCGACGGGCGCGAGGCCGTAGGAGACGAGGAAGTCCAGCGAGGAGACGCGGGCCAGCTTGTCCGGGGCGACCTCGCGCTGAGTGGCCGTGAACCAGGGGACGTTGAACAGCTCGATCCCGATCCCGGCGACGGCGTACGCGGCGACGACTACGACCGGGTGCACGGGCAGCATCAGGCTCAGCGGTGCGAAGCCGTACACGGCGAGCCCGGCGAAGGCCGCCCAGCCCTGCGAGCGCGGCCGCCAGCGGGCGATGACCAGGGCCCCGCCGAGCGCGCCGACGGTGTACGCGGTCATGGCGGCGGCCAGGACCCACTCGGTGTCGTAGCGGTCCCGGCTGATCAGGGGCAGCGCGACGCTGGTGGCGGAGTAGCCGAGGGCGATGACGGCGACGAGGGCGCCCAGTCCGGCCAGGAACCAGGGGTGGCGGCGGGCCTCGCGTATGCCCTCCAGGAACTCGACGCGGAAGCCGGCGCGCGGGGCGGGCTCGGCGGCCGGGTCCGTGGTCGTGGCGTGCGCGGCGGCGCCCTTGCCCGGGACGAGCGCGGCGACCAGCCAGAGCAGGCCGATGCCGAGGAGCAGCGTCCAGACGTCGAGGAAGGCCGCGAGCAGCGCGGTCAGGGCGGGTCCGGCGAGCGTGGAGCTGCGTACCGCCATGGTCATGGCGGCGTTGGCCTGCTGGCGGCGCTCGGGATCGACGGTCTCGGCCGTGAGCGCCTGGAACGCCGGGCGGCAGGCGCCCTGGCCGGCGCCGGCGAGGGCGGCGGCGACCGTCATCAGCACGAGCGAGCGGCCGAGCCCGGCGGCGAGGAGGGGCGCGGCGACAGCCGCCGCGAGGCCGGACCAGAGGACGACCGCGCGCCTGGAGTGCCGGTCGGCCAGTACGCCGCCGACGGCGACGGCGGCGAGGAAGCCGGCGGTGCGGGCGGCGAGGACCAGGCCGAGACCGGCGGCGCCGAGGTCGCGGTGGAGCACGGCGAGCCCTAGGACGAAGGGCAGGGCCCACGTCGCGAGTCCGGAGGCGGTGGTGCCCGTCCACAGGCGCAGGAACGCGGGGTCCCGGAGGACCGAACGCGGGGGTGGGGCATCGGTCTTGGCCGTTGTCGGCACGGGTGTGGTGGCCACGGTGTGATCGCTCCTTGGGGCGGGGGAGGCGGCGGGGGAGCGGCTGGGAAATCCGCACCCCGATGTTCTTAATGAAAATGAATGCCATTACAGTACCCTTTCGAACGCGGCAGTCCTGCCCGGTGCACGACAACGCCCACGCCCGCCCTCCCAGACCGGAGAACCCATGCGCCACCCCGCCCGCCTCGGCATCGCCCTGACCCTCGCCCTCGCCACCGTGGGCTGCTCCACGGCGGCCGACCACGGCTCGAAGGCGGACACCAAACCCGTCGCCAAGGCGGCCTCCGTCACCAGCTGCGGCCGACAGGTGTCCTTCGCCGAGCCGCCCAAGCGGACCGTCGCCCTGGACCAGACCTCGACCGAGACCCTGCTCGAACTCGGTCTCCAGGACCGGATGGCGGGAACCGCCAACCTCAAGACGAAAATCCCCGCCAAGTACCAGGCCGCGTACGCCAAGGTCCCGGTCATCGCACCGAAGATCGCCACTGGCGAGCAACTGCGCGCAGCCACCCCCGACTTCGTCGTCGCCGACTCCACGGAGCTCTACACCAAGGACCGCGCCGGCACCCGCGAGGAGCTGGGCGCCCTCAAGGTCCCCACCTTTGTCAGCGCCGTGGACTGCCCGCAGCAGAACCCGGCCGGCAAGACCTCCTTCGAGCTGCTCTTCTCCGACTACGAGAACCTCGGCAAGGTGTTCGGCGCCGAGGACCGGGCCGGCAAGCTCGCCGCCGACCAGCGCGCCGCCGTGGCCAAGGCCGGGGAGAACGCCGCCAAGGTCCCCCAGGGCGCGGACCAGCCGACCGTGGTCTACCTCTACTCCGTCTTCAACGGCATGCCGTACGTGGCGGGCAAGACCGGCCTGCCGAGCGAGATGAGCCGGATCGTCGGAGCGAAGAACGCCTTCGACGACGTCGACGAGGACTGGCCGGAGGTCTCCTGGGAGGAAGTCGCCGAGCGCGACCCTGACTTCATCGTGATCGGCGACCTGTCCGAGCGCGGCCGGCCCGGCGACAGCGCCGCCGAGAAGCGCACCACGATGACCCGGCACCCGGTGATCTCCAAGCTGGCCGCGGTCCGCGACAACAGGATCCTCACCGTGCCGGGCATCGAACTGGACCCCTCGGTGCGCTCCGTACACGCCCTGGGGCTGCTGGCCGAGGGCATGAAGGACCTCGGGTATGTCCGCTGACCCGGCGCCCCCTAGGGGGCCGGTGGATCCGCTGCTGCCGGCGGCCCGCGGGCGGGTGGTGACGGGCTCCGTCACCACCCGGCCCCTCCCGGCCGGATCCGCCGGGCATCCCGCCGCCGGGCATCCCGGCGCCGGGCATCCGGGCCGGTCCGCGGCGGCCCAGGTGGTCCTCTTCCTCCTCGCCGCGGGCGCCCTGGTGGGCTCGGTGGCGGCGGCCGTGCGTATCGGTGTCGCGGACGTGGGCTGGGCGGACCTGGGCCGGGTCATCGGCTCCCATCTCGGCCTGGACGTACTGCCGTTGGCCCCGCTGGTGGACTCCCTCATCTGGGATCTGCGGCTGCCGCGCGTGCTCATGGCGGCCCTCGTCGGCGCCTCTCTCGCCGTGTGCGGCGCGGTGCTCCAGGCGGTCACCCGCAACGCGCTCGCCGACCCCTACCTGCTCGGTGTCTCCTCGGGGGCGTCGACGGGAGCCGTCACCGTGGTCGTCCTCGGGGTCGGCGCGAGCACGCTCGGGGTCACCGGCGGTGCGCTCGCCGGCGCGCTGCTCTCGTTCGGCCTGCTCCTCGTCCTGCTGCGGCGGACCGGCCTCGACTCCGTACGTATCGTCCTCACCGGAGTGGTGGTCGGTCAGCTCTTCACCGCGCTGACCTCGCTGGTCCTGATGGCCTCGGCGGACGCGGACACCACGCGGGCCGTCACCCACTGGCTGCTCGGTTCGATGGCGCCGGCCCGCTGGGACACGGTCGCGGTCTGCGCGATCGTCGCCCCGCTGGGTCTGGCGGCGGCGTGGCTGTGCTCCAACGCCCTCGACGGGCTCGCGTTCGGCACCGACACCGCGGCCTCCCTCGGAATCGGCGTACGGCGGACGAGGATGTTCCTCCTCGTGGTCACGGCCGCGCTGACCGCGGTGGCGGTGGCCACCGTCGGCGCCATCGGCTTCGTCGGGCTGATCGTCCCCCACGGGGTGCGGTTCCTCGTCGGGCCGCTGCACCGGGTGCTGCTGCCGTACGCGGCGCTGGCGGGCGCGGTGTTCCTCGTGTGGACGGACGCGCTGGCCCGGATCGCGTTCGCACCCCGCGAGGTCCCCGTGGGCGTGATCACCGCCCTGCTCGGCGTGCCGCTCTTCCTCCTCGTCCTGCGCAAGAGGGGTGAACTGTGAGGATCACCGCCGAAGAGTTGAGCTGGTCGGTGGCCGGCACGCAGGTCGTACGGGAGGTCAGCGCGGACATCGCCCCCGGCGAGACCGTCGGACTGCTCGGCCCCAACGGCTCGGGCAAGTCCTCGCTGCTGCGCTGCCTGGCCGGACTTAGGGCGCCCGACGCGGGCACGGTCCGCTACGACGGCGAGTCCGTACGGGACTGGAGCGCGCGCCGCATCGCCCGCCAAGTCGCCTTCGTCGAACAGGACTCGGGCGCCGACAGCGATCTGCGGGTGGCCGATGTCGTGGGCCTGGGGCGCACCCCGTTCCGGGACCGCTGGCGCGGACCGGACGCCGGTGACCGGGCGGTGGTCGCCGCCGCGCTGGAGCGCGTCGGACTCACCGCGCTCGCCGACCGATCCTGGAAGGCGCTCTCGGGCGGCGAACGGCAGCGCGCCCACATCGCCCGCGCGCTGGCCCAACAGCCGTACGCGCTCCTCCTCGACGAACCCACCAACCACCTCGACGTCAAACACCAGTTGGAACTGATGGAGCTGCTGACCGGCACCGACCAGACGGTCCTGGTCGCGCTGCACGACCTGTCGCTCGCCGCCCGGTACTGCGACCGGCTGCTGCTCGTGCACCACGGCCGCCTGATCGCCTCCGGCACCCCCACCGCCGTCCTGACCGCCGAGCGGCTCGCCGAGGTCTTCGAGGTGGACGCCGAACTCACCACCGACGCCCTGGGCAACCCCGCGGTCACCTACCGCGGCCCGCTCGGCGCACAAGACCCGGCGAAGGCGCCGACACCTCAACCCGCCCTGTGAAGAAGAGACATCCCATGAACCGAACCAGCCCGCTGTCCACCACCGACACTGCCACTGCCACCGCGGCCCCGACCGTCGACGCGCTCATCGAGGCCGTCCTCGCGGGCGAACAAGGCCCGATCCCCTCCGAACTCGTCGCCACCAGCGTGTTCTGGATCCACCACGGCACCCGCCTGGCCGGCGGCGACACCACCTACCTCAACCAGTACGTCCTGGTCCGCCTCGGTGCCTCCTTCGGCGGCTGCGCCTTCGAGGCCGGCGAGATCGATCCGTCGATCTGCCGCGACTCCTCCGGCACCCCGCTCGACGTCCTGTTGCGCGAGGCCCCGCGCCCGCTGCGGATCGCCGCCCTCGACGCCTACCTCTCCGAGACCCGCCCGCACCGCGAGGCCGCCGAGGCGGGCGACGCCGAGCCCATCGCCCTCCCGACCGGCACCCCGGAGGTCCGCGCCAAGGCCCGTGACGCGGCCATCGCCGGCCTCCTGGACATCGAGGAGGGCGCCAAGGTCGGGCTCATCGGTGTCGTGAACCCGCTGGTCGCGGCGATCCGCGAGCGCGGCGGCGAACCGCTGCCCTGCGACTTCAACCTCAAGGCCACCCAGTGGGGCGACCCGGTCACCGCTGACATGCACGAGGTGCTGGAGAGCGCCGAGGCCGTCGTCGCCACCGGAATGACCCTGAGCAACGGCTCCTTCGACACCATCCTGGAGCGCTGCCGCTCCCGGGGCGTCCCGCTGATCGTGTACGCGCAGACCGGCAGCGCCGTTGCCCGTGCCTTCCTCGGCTCGGGTGTGACCGCGCTGTCCGCGGAGCCGTTCCCGTTCTCCCAGTTCAGCGCCGAGGAGACGATCCTGTACCGCTACCGGACGGTGGGCGGCGCGTGATCCCCGCCGCCCGCCCGGCCGTATCCGGTGCCGGTGTCCTTCCCACCGGCACCGGGTACGCCCCCTGCCACCACGGCGAGATCCTCCAGGGCGTCTTCCTCGACGCGGACGGACGCCGGTGCGCGGGATTGGTCACGCTCCCCATGGCGGGCCCCGGCTGCACCGCCGAGTTCGTCCGCCGGCCCGGCACGGCGCCCGAGGCGCTGACCGTCGTACCCGCAGGCCGCACGAAGGCCGCCCGGGCCGCGGCGCTCGCGGTGGCCGAGTGCGCGGAGCGAGCCGGAGCGCGGCCCTGCGGCGGGGAGTTGCAGCTCACGTCCGACATACCCGTGGGGCTTGGCATGGGCAGCTCGACCAGTGATGTGATCGCCGCCGTGCGCGCGGTCGCGGATTCGTACGGGCTGCGGTTGGCGCCCGACACGGTCGCCCGGGTCGCCGTACGGGCGGAGCTGGCCTGCGATCCGCTGATGCTGGACGGCAGCCCGGTGCTGTTCGCCCAGCGAGAGGGCAGGGTCCTGGAGGTCCTGGGCCCGGCCCTGCCACCGCTGGTCGTCGTGGGCTGCACACTCGGCGGGGGCGCACCCGTGGACACGCTCTCGCTGCCCGTGCGGGAGGCGGCCGATACCGACATCCGCGAATTCGAGCGGCTGCGCACGCTGTTGCGCCGCGCCGTGGCCACCGGCGACGCCCACCTGCTCGGCGAGGTCGCCACTGCAAGCGCCCGACGCGGCCAACAGGTCCTTGAACACGCGGAGTTCGATGCCCTGACTGCCATCGCCCGGCGGGTCGGGGCGGCGGGTGTCCAGATCGCGCACAGCGGCGCGGTGGCGGGCGTCCTCTTCGATCCTGCCGCTCCGGGTCTGCGGCACCGCGTGCGCAGCTGCCTGCGCGCCCTGGACGCCCACGGCATCCCCGCCACCCGAGCCTTCACGACCTTCACCACCACCAAGGAGATCCTGAATGGACCAGCACATCGCGGAGGCGATCGGCCGGCCGGACCTGATACGTCTCGACGACCGGCTCGTCTGCCTGCGCTTTGAGACGATGAAGGTGGTCTCCGCGCTCGCGGCGGTACGCCACCTGCTCGACACCGGAGTCGTACGGCGTGGGGACACACTGCTCGACAGCTCCAGCGGCATCTATGCCTACGCCCTCGCCCTGGCCTGCCACCGGCACGGCATGCACTGCCACATCGTCGGCTCGACGACGGTCGACCACACACTGCGCACCCAACTCTCCATCCTCGGAGCCACGTTGGAGCAGATGGAGCCGTGCAGCGACCTCAAGCTCGACCAGAAGCGGCGGGTGGAGCGGATCCACGAGATCCTGGCGGAACACCCCGAGTACCACTGGATGCGGCAGTACCACGACGACATCCACTACCTCGGCTACCGAGCGATCGCCGACCGGATCCGCGAGGCCACCGGCGAGGACCGCCTCACCGTCGTCGGCGGGGTCGGCTCGGGAGCCTCGACGGGCGCCCTCGCCCGCTACCTGCGCGCGGCTGCCGACGGCCCTGCCGACGTCGAGCTCGTGGGCGTCCAGCCCTACGGCAGCGTCACCTTCGGCGCCGAGCACGTCTCGGACCCCGAGATCATCATCGCCGGGATCGGCAGCTCCATCCCCTTCGGGAACGTCTCGCACGAGCTGTACGACACGCTGCACTGGATCTCCTTCGAAGCGGCCCTGGCCGGCAGCGTCGACCTGCTGCGGCGGCACGCGGTCTTCGCGGGCCTGTCGACCGGCGCCGGCTACCTGGCCGCCCGCCACGAACGCGACCGCGCCCCCGAGCGGACGGTCCTCTTCATCGCCCCCGACACCGGCCACCGCTACGTCGACACCGTCTACGCCCGGCACGGCGAGGCCGCACGCATCGCCGACCTCGCGCCGCGCGAGGTGTCCGACCAGAGCGAGCTGGCCCTGCCGTGGTCCCGGATGCACTGGAACCGCGCCGGCCGGCAACATGAAGCCGGGGTCAAAGTGGCGTCAGGGTAGGGGAGTTGTCGCCGGGGTGCTGCGATACGTTGAGGGCGTGACCGACATCGAATCGCGTATCGACACCTCCCGGCCGCACACTGCCCGGATCTGGAACTACTGGACCGGCGGAAAGGACAACTACCCGGTCGACCGGGAGGCCGGTGACCGGATCCGGGAGTTGCATCCCGGGATCGGCGAGTACGCGAAGGCGGACCGGCTGTTCCTGGGGCGGGCCGTGCGGTACCTGGCCGAGAAAGAGGGCATCCGGCAGTTCCTGGACGTCGGGACGGGGCTGCCGAGTGCCGACAACACGCACGAGGTCGCCCAGCGCGTCGCCCCCGACGCGCGGGTCGTGTACGTGGACAACGATCCGCTCGTGCTCGCGCACGCCCGGGCTCTCCTTGTCGGGACGCCCGAGGGGCGGACGGACTACCTGGACGCCGATCTGCGGGACGTCGACACGATTCTGGCCGCCGCGGCGAAGACGCTCGACCTCTCGCAGCCGGTCGCGCTGATGCTGCTCGGGGTCGTCATCTTCGTCGAGGACGACGAGGAGTCGTACGCGATCGTCCGCCGGCTCATGGACGCGCTCGCCCCCGGCAGCCACCTCGTCCTGTCCCACACGGTCACGCACCCCGACATGCCGGACGTCGACGCGGCGGTGGCGTTCTGGAACGAGCACGGCACCCCGAAGCTCACGCAGCGGACCCCCGCCGCCGTCGCCCGCTACTTCGACGGCCTGGAGCTGCTCGAACCCGGCGTGGTGTCCTGCTCCGCGTGGCGGCCGGAGACGCCGACGCCGGACGTCGCGATGTACGCGGGCGTCGGCCGGAAGTGAAGCCGGCGTCGCCCGCCCGCCGTGTCCCCGCCTCAGCCGACGTGGACGCGGGGGCGGCGGTTTCGGTCGGGTTCTGCTTCTCGTAGGACCTCGCGGGTGACCGGCGCGACCTCGCCCTGGCCGAGGAGGAAGAAGCGCAGGAAGTTGGCGAACGGGTTGCCCTCGGTCCACTCGAAGTAGATGTGCGGCCGGGTGCCCGTGAGGTCGCGGGCCTGCAGGAGGAGCGCGGCCAGGGCGTTGGGGACGGACGAGCTCTCCACCGTAAGAACGCGGTAGCGGCCGTGCATGACCTCGCCGCGGACGGTCAGGCCGGACTCGAACTCGGACGGGTCGGTGACGGTGACCTCGACGAAGACGAAGTCCTCCGTGGTCGGGAGGTCGTTGTCGGTCCGGATCTGGTCGATCTTCTCGCGGTACTCGGCGAGGTCCCGGTGGTCGGGCTCGTTGGCGATGAACCGCGGGGTGCGGTGGGAGATGTCGCGGATGAAGCGCTCCGCCATGGAGTCCAGCTCGACGTGAGTGACGCGGAGTTCGAACGCGCGGCCGAGCCGGGAGAGCAGCGAGATCAGGATGATGCCGGCGATGAAGCAGGCGCCGATCTTGACGCCGTCGGGCCGCTCGATGATGTTCACGACGGTCGTGTAGAGGAACACGGCGGAGATGACGCCGAAGCCGATGGTCCAGCCGCGCTGGCCGGCCTTGCGTGCCGCGATCGTCACCGCGATGGCCGCGGAGCAGATCAGGACGAGGACACCGGTCGCGTACGCGCCGCCCTGCGCGTCCACGTCGGCGTCGAAGATCCACGTCACCAGGAACGCGACCAGGGTGAAGACGATGACCATGGGCCGCACCGCGCGCGCCCAGTGCGGGGCCATGCCGTACTTCGGCAGGTAGCGGGGCATGAGGTTGAGCAGCCCCGCCATCGCGGAGGCGCCCGCGAACCACAGGATGAGGATGGTCGAGACGTCGTAGACCGTGCCGAAGGCGTTGCCGAGGTACTCGTGCGCCAGGTAGGCCAGGGCGCGGCCGTTGGCCTCGCCGCCGGGCTCGAACTCCTCGTGGGGGATGAGGACCGTGGTGATGAAGCTGGTGCTGATCAGGAAGACGCTCATGATCAGGGCGGCGGTCGTCAGCAGCTTCTTCGTGCCCCGGATGCGGCCCGTGGGCTTCTCCTCCGTGTCGCCCGGCTCCCCTTCGACGTGCGGCATGACGGCCACGCCGGTCTCGAAGCCGGACAGGCCGAGCGCGAGCTTGGGGAAGACGAGCAGAGCCACACCGATCATGGCGAAGACGTTGCCGTGCTCGGCGGTCAGCGCGGTGGTCCAGTCCGTGACCACATGACCCTCGGTCAGGACGTGCCACAGGCCGCTCACGACGACGACCGTGTTGAGCGCGAGGTAAACGCCGACCAGGGCGGTGGCGACGCCGATCGCCTCCAGGAAGCCCTTCAGGAACACCGCGCCGAGCAGCGCGATCAGGACCATGGTGATGAGGACCTGCTTGTCGTGCAGGGCCTCCGACAGATGCGGGTTCTCCACCAGGTGGGTCGAGGCGTCCGCGGCGGACAGGGTGATCGTGATCAGGAAGTCGGTCGCCGCGAAGCCCAGCAGGGTCAGGACGAACAGCTTGCCCTTCCAGAAGGACAGCAGCCGGGACAGCATCGCGATCGAGCCCTCGCCGCGCGGGCTCTCCTCGGCCACCCGCCGGTAGACCGGCAGCGCGCCGGCCAGGGTCACGATGACGAGCACGACCGTCGCCACGGGGGACAGCAGCCCCGCCGCCAGAGCGGCGATGCCTGGCTGGTAACCGAGGGTGGAGAAGTAGTCGACACCGGTCAGGCACATCACCCGCCACCACCGCTGCCCCTTGTGCACCGGCTCCGCCTGCGCCTTCGGGACGGACGGCCGGCCCTTGCCCATGTCGGACAACCCCTCCAGCATCCACGCGCGCAATCGACTGGTACGCGGTTCGTTCGTGGGGGCCATGGGGAGGTGCTCCTGGTGTGCTGTGGGGGGCGATTTCCGGCCGTCTACGGAACGGCCGAGCCAGCGTAAGGAACGAGTGACCCCTCAGCCCTGACAGGAGTGCAAAGAAAGCGTCAAGATCCATCCGGTCGGCCACCCCCGGGTGCTGCGGTGAGACCTGAGGCGCGGTTACTACTGTTGCGCGCATGACCGACCACGATCCCCTCACCGCCACCCGCGAGGCGTACGACGACGCCGCCTCCACCTACGCGCGGCTGTTCCGCGACTCGCTGCGGGACAGCCCCCTGGACCGCGCGATCCTGGGTGCCTTCGCCGATTCCGTACGGGCGAGTGGGGACGGTCAGGTCGCGGACCTGGGGTGTGGGCCCGGTCATGTCACCGCCCACCTTGATGAGTTGGGGCTGAAGACGTTCGGTGTCGATGCCTCACCCGCGATGATCGAGCTGGCTCGACAGGCCTACCCGCGCCTGCGGTTCGACGTGGGCTCGATGGCCGCGCTGGACATCGCCGACGGCGCGCTGGGCGGCGTACTGTCACGGTGGTCCGTCATCCACACTCCGCCGCCGGAACTCCCTCTCATCCTTGGTGAGTTCCAGCGGGTCCTCGCACCTGGTGGACACCTTCTGATCGGCTTCTCGGCGAGCGAGGACGCGGCTCACCCGACGCAGGTCTTCGACCACTCCGTCGCGCCGGCCTATCGGTGGTGGCCGGATCACCTCGCCGCGCTGCTGCGCGAGTCAGGGTTCGCCGAGGTGGCCCGGATGGTGCGCGAGCCCCAGCCCACCGACCGCAGGCAATTCCAGGAGATCCACCTCCTCGCACGCCTTGCGTAGGGTCGGGGCCATGAACACCGAACTCATGGAGCGGACGGCCACCGCCTGGCACCAGCTGACCGAGTGGCTGCGCGAGCACGCCCCCACCTCGTACGCCTCGATCCTGCCTCCGGCCACCGAGGCCGAGATCGAGGAGGCGGAAGGCCTCCTCAGGCAGTACTGCGGGTTCGGCCTCCCGCCCGAACTGGTCGCCCTCTGGGGCCTGGCCGGAGGGGTGCGGCAGCTCGACATCGAGGAGTACGACGAAGAGGGCGAGGTGGCGACCGGAGGCTTCCTGCCCCACGGGGTGCTGCTCACCCCGGCCCAGTCGATCCGGCCCCGCATGGAGGGCTTCGACGCCCACGGCAAGGACTACTGGGAGGGCGCGGAGTGGGCCGCACCCGTCGGGAACTACAGCGAGGCGACCGACATCGGTCTCTATCTGTCGGCCGACGGCCTCGGCAAGTGGAGGAGCTACGAGGGCCTGTTCATGGAGGACCCGCTCTTTCCGTCGATCGCCGCGTACCTGGAGTCCGTCGTCCGGACGCTCCGCGAAGGACCGGCCGACCTGATGGGCCCCGCCGTCCCCGGCATCGTGTACGGATGCCTCGTCTGGGAGGACCCGCGTTATCCGACGCTCGACGAGACGCTCCCCGACTGGCGGCCCGTCCACCCGGTCGACTAGACGGGTAGGGCCCACCCCGGGTTCTCCGGAGTGGGCCCTACCGCGTTCGCCGCAGCGGTGCTACGGCTTCGTCATCGTGCAGATCAGCTCGGCCTTCGAGGTTTCGCAGCCCTTGAACCAGGCATTGCCCGGATCCAGGAAGTACGCCTGCTCGTCCAGGAGCCGCATCTGCCGCGCGAAGTCGCCGAACGGCCGCATCGAGCCCTGGTTGACGTCACCGGACATCGACGACCGGCCGCAGTTCTCGTTGAACGTCGGAGCGTCGTAGCGGGTGTCGTCGAGGAAGTGGACGCTTCCGTCGTCCGCCGTCGCGGACACGGTCTGCATGCAGTCCGCGCCACCGCCCGGCGCCTCGTTCTTACCGCCGTCGACCGCCTTCATGCCGGCCGACTGGTACGTCGACGCGAACGGGAACTCGTCGCAGTTGACCTCGTCGAAGTGCGGTCCCGCGTGGTGCAGGGCCGTCTTCGGGTGGGGCAGGAACGTCTTGCGCGGAACCCATCCCGTACCGCCCGACTTCGGCCCCTTGTAGCGGGTGCACATCGCGTCCCGGCTCTTCTGGGAGTCGTAGCCGTGCTTGTTCCGGGCCGCAGGCGGCAGGTACTGGAGCGGGGCGTCCCAGCTCTGGCCCAGGCCCTTGACCTTCGACTTGTTCTGGATCAGCCAGGCGTGCGCGGCCGCCTCCGGGTACGCGGCGGTGTTGAACACGTACGTCGGGGCGTACTGCGGCAGCACACAGCCCGGGGCGCCGTAGGAGGCGACCTTGTCGCAGGTCACGACCAGCAACGGGGACTGCCACGACGCGTAGTCGTCCCGCCATTCGCCCTTCTTGCCGTTCAGGCCGGGCGGCGGCTCCACCTCGGTGACCGGACGGGCGTTGAAGGACACCGCCATGCTCTTCGACTGGGCGTCGTCGGTGGTGCCGGCGGCGCTGTCCACGGCCCCGTTCCACTTGTGGTCGGCCGTGCCGGTCGCCATGTGGGCGTCGACCGGGTTGTTGCCGTTCATGCCTCCCTTCCAGGTGAGGTCGCCGTAGAAGTCGATGTTCTGCCGCGCGCTGTCGCCGCCGGTGTTGCAGCCGTCGCTCACACACATCGAGTCGAACCAGGCGCCGGGATTGCCGGCGCCCATGACCACCGCGCGCTCGTTGCCGGGGAAGTTGTTGAGGACCGGGTTGATCTGCACCCACGTCTTGATGGCGTCGCCGTGGGCGTCGGTCTTGACCTGGAAGTGCACCTCGAACTCGGCCTGGTACTTGACCGGTACGACGCCGTCCTCCAGCTTGCTCTCCGCGGTGAAGGAGAGGTCGAAGAAGAGGCACGCCTGCGTCCGGGTCATCAGCGACTTCTGCGCCTCGCCGAACAGGTCGGGCTGGCACCAGGCGTCCTTGACGATCGGCGCGGGGCGCGTGCCGGCGCGGAGCCGCAGCTCCTGCGCGGCCTTCTGGGTGAACGCCTTGGAGGCCTGGGCCTTCGGGGTGATCGTGACCTGGGTGTCGTCGCCGGTGGTGAAGGTACGGGCGGCCGAGCCCCCCTGCTTCCAGCCGTCCAGGGCGGGCTTCGGCGGATCGGTGGGATCCGGCTGCTGGGAGCTGCTGTCATTGGCGGGCAGCTTGATGTCGATCTTCTGCGCCCGGTTGTAGTCCCGGCTCCCGGCGGTGAACCCGTAGTCCCTGATCGGGCCCACGTTCCCCGCGCGGTCGACGGTGAGGGTCTGCGCCACGTGGTTGCCGTCCGCCGCGGGGGTCACCGCGTAGGAGGCGTCCGGAGCGGCGGGAGCGGCCGGAGCCGCCACGGCCTTGGCGGCCGCCGCCGTCCCGCTGGTGGTGTTCACCGAGGCCCAGCCGGCGTCGTCCGCGTCGTCGGAGTACGGGTCGAGGCGGTACCGCACCTCGTAGGCGTCCGGCGCACCGGTGGTGACGGCGAAGTCGCCCTTGACGCCGGCACCGCCGCCGCCCCAGTTCTCCGGGTAGGTGGCCGAGGTGACGCTCTGCGGCGCACCGGGGGCGGTGGTGTCGACGACGAACTGGGTCCAGGGGGACCAGCTCAGGTTGTAGTGGCTGCCGTCGTAGGCGTTCGTACGGAACTTGTACGTCCGGCCGTCCTGCAGCTGCCCCGCCGGGACGGTGACGGAGGCCGGCTTCCCCGAGTCCACGAAGCCGGACACGAGCAGCCCCTCCCCGGACGGGGTGGTGATGGGCGTGTCGGTCGCCGCGTCGTAGACCTGGAAGGTGCCGTTGACCTGGTCACCGTCCGGGTCGGTGAAGGTGTCACGCAGCGTGGGGGTGGTGGAGTTCACCGCCCACACGCCCGCGTAAGACCGGAACGGCGCGCCTGCCTGCCGGTTCGTGCCGTCCGACGGCCGGTAGTTGTACGTGACCGTCAGCTTGGGCTGGTTGGCCGCGTTGTTGGCGGAGTTGACCCGCTTCCACGCCTTGACGTCGTCGGTCGCGGCGCGCAGACCCATGTGGCCGCGCGTCGCCTTGGCGGACGCCCAGGACTGGACGAGCGTGTCGACGTCGGCGTTGATCCAGCCGTCCGGCTGGGCCGCGCAGTCCGGGCTGCCCTTGGTCTCGGTCGAGGAGTGGTACTGCTGGTTCCAGGTGGGCTGCGCGGTCCAGCGCGAGGACGTCGACGGCGCGCTGGTGTCCCAGACGGTCCAGGACTGCGCGGCGCAGTCCGTGTTGCCGGAGTGGAAGTTCCACAGCGCCAGGTTGGTGTCGACGATCAGCGCGTCCTGGATCGGCGTCGTGTTCCAGCTGATGAACGAGCGGGCGGTACGCGGGGTGCCGTCGGGGTTCTTCGTGCCGGGGTTGCCGAGGTCGAGTTCGGTGTCGTTGGACCAGTCGACGGTCTCGCCCTGCTGCACATACGTGTCGAAGGTGTTCGACAGCGCGGAGGTGGACGGGTCGACGGTGACGGGGTACCGCGTGGCCGGGTCGGCGAGGAAGGCCGCCGAGGGGGTGACGACCAGGTCGAGCTCGCCGTCGCCCTTGTCCACGACCTTCATGTCGACGCGGGCCCGGCGGGTGTGCTCGCCGGAGCGCTCGTCGACGGAGGCGTCCCACATGACGGGGGCGGGCATGGTGGCCCGCTCGGCGCCCGTCTCGGCGTCGGTGAAGGTGACCGAGCCGTCGTTGTTCGCCTCCGCCTTCAGGCCCTTGGCCTTGACGGGGAGGGTGTACGTGTACGCGCCGGTGGGCCGCTCGTGCAGCTCCACGAACTGCTCGAAGCCGGTACGGGTGGCCTCGACGACGACGTCGGCGCCGGGCACGGCGTTCTTGTAGCGGGCGCGGGTGCCGTCCAGTTCGGGCTTCGGCAGGCCGCCCTTCCACCGGAGGGTCACCTGGCTCTCGCCGCTGCCCAGGGTGACCAGGTCGCGGGCGGTCTCGTCCTGCGCGGCGCGCAGCGACTTCGGCCGGACGCCGCTCTTGCCGCCCAGGCGCAGGCCGTTGGGGTGCGCCTTGGGGGCGACGGTGCCGTCGGCGGCCTCGGTGAGGGTGGCGTCCGCCTTCTGCCACGTGCCGTTCTTCCAGACCCGTTCGGGGCCGGCGGTGAGCTCGGTGGTGAGGGTGCCGTCCGGGTTGGCGACGGTGTAGGTCGTGGGGGTCGTCTCGTCGGTGACGACGGTCTTCTTCCCGGTCTTCTTCGCCTCGGCCAGGGCCCAGGCGATCGAGCCCTTCGTGTGCTGGGCCGCCCACGCAAGGTCCGATTCCCAGATCTCCTGCGGGGAGGGGGAGTTGGCGGAGGTGGTGGCGGCCGGTGCGGTCGGCTCGTCCGGTGCCGCGATGGCGGTCTGGCCGGATATGAGGGCGGCCTCGGCCGCCAGGACCAGTGCGGAGGCCAGGGCTATGCGCCCCTTTCGCCGCCGCGCGCCGGAATGCCCGGCTGTGTGTCTGGACACGGGTGTGTCATCCCTTCCGATCCTGCCGTTCAGCAAGATCAACAGGGGACGCTAGCCGTGGTCCGTGCCCGTTCCATGAGCGGAATATGAGATTCCAAGTGATGATCAACATGGTTGCCCGAGCGAACGTGTTTGTTCCGTGGAGGTCTCCGGAGGGGAGTGGAGATCTTGCAGGGAGTCATGGAATCGCCTTGGCCTACTGGCCGGTTCGAGGCGGCGCGCGGGCTGGCGGGGCGTCAGTGGCACGACGAGTGCCCCCGCCGTGGGGCGGGGGCACTCGGGCCGACCAGGCGTGCGCGGTACGTGAGGTCAGGTGATCGTCCACCGCTGCGACGGTGAGGCGGTGTCGGGCTGTTGGGTCGCCAGGGCGCCGTTGGCCGTCGAGGCGGTCGTGAGCAGCAGGCCGCTCTTGAGGGAGGTGACGGTGTATGTGCCGTCCGCCCGGCGCGTGGTGGTCCAGCGCTGGTTGGCGCCGCCCGTGCACGTCCACTGGATCACCTTCGCGCCGGCGGCGATGGAACCCCCGTCGACATCCGCGCAGAGCCCAGACTCGACGTTGACCAGCTCGTACGAGCCGTCCGGCTGCCGGGTGAACCGCCAGCTCTGGTTGGCGCCGCCGTTGGCCGTGTACGTGATGAGCTGGGTGCCCGGGGTGGTGCTGTGCCCCGGGTTGTCCAGCGCTTTGCCGCCGGTCACCAGGGTGCGGACGCCGTCGAGGGGTCCGGGGGCCTCGCCCACGGGGGTCAGGGTGAGCGTCTGCTCCGCCGCCGTACGCGCCCCGCCGACCCCGCTGCCGGACGTGTCGGTCCAGGAGCGGCCCGGCGTGGTCTCGGCGGGCCGCGCGGAGTCGGCGGACATCCCGATCACCAGGCCGCTGTGACGGTTCACCAGCCGGTACGCACCGGTCGGCGCCCCGGTGGCGGTGGTGCCAGGGATCACGAACCACTGCTGCCCGACGCTCGGACCGCCCGCCCCGACCGCGGTCACCGTCGGCCGGGTGCCCCACGCGCGGCTGCCCGTGACGGTGGAGTCGACGCCCAGGAGCCCGCCGTTGGCGCCGTTGGCGATCCGGTAGGCGCCGTCGCCCAGCGGCGTGAAGGTCCACGACTCCAGGGCCGCTCCGGTGGGGGCCGCCGTCGAGGTCGTCGCGGAGCCGCCGGAGACCTGGGCGAGGACGCGCCCGCCGCCGGACAAGATCCGGTGGGTCCGGGTCGGGTCGACGGGGGCGGCCGGGGCCGACGTACCGATGGAGACGTTGACGTACTCGCTCGACGAACCGCCCGAGCAGCCGAAGGAACAGTACGAGCGGAAGCTCTTGCCCACGATCGCCGAACTCGTCCGGCTCGTGCTGTCCAGGAACCAGCGGTACCAGGAGGCGTTGGTGTGGCTGCCGGTGTCCCCGATCAGCCGCCACTGCTGCTTCGACAGGTCGTCGGTGGCGTAGAACTGCTGGGGAGCGTTGCCGCTCTGGTCGACGGCCTGGGGCTGGCCGACGTAAAGGCCCAGATGCGCGTTGTACGTGATGTCCATGACGAACAGCGGCGAGGTCGGCGGCATCAGGCCGGCCGCGACCTGCTGGCTGACCGTGCCCGCGTTGACCGGGTCGTACTCGTCGGCGACGGGCGTGTAGCCGGTCGTGCTGGAGGCGCCGACCGGCACCATATTGCTCTCCCGGCCGCCCACGCCGGGCTCGGTCCAGGCACCGTCGTACCACTTCCGCCAGGAACCGGGCGCCATCTTGCCGGAGATCGGAGCCCTGGCCACATGCGCGTGGAAGGCCTTCCAGCCGCCGCCCTTCTCTACGATCCGGGAGCCGTAGAAGACGTAGAAGTAACCCGACGCGGTGTCGACGAACAGCCGCGGATCGCCGTCGCCGTAGTGGTACGTCTGCTGCGGGAAGGCGGCCGTGTCGCCCCGCTCCGTGCTGTACGGGGACGTGATGACATGGGACCTGACGCGCCACGTCCGGCCCTGGTCGGTGGAGACCGCGTAGTCGATGCCGTCGTAGTGGACGCCGTCACCGAAGGGCTGCGGGGTGAACTCGTTGTGCACCAGGCCGTACCAGGCGCCGGTGTCCGGGTCGACCCACACCCCCGCCAGGTCGCAGAAGTTCTTCTGGGAGTAGCCCGAGCCGGCCGGCGGGGCGGTGGACTCCAGGCCCGTCGGGCTGTTGTTGCACCGCCACGTCGTGTCGTTGTTGCGGTCGTTGCCGTTCGCCGGGTCGACGGCGTCGCTGATCGCGCTCGACCGGGTGGCCGTGTCGAAGTCGGAGCCGGTGAAGAAGGTCCACTTCCGGGGCTGCGTCGCTCCGTAGAGCGCGTGGGCCTGCTGGAAGTAGAAGGTGCCGTCCTTGTCGATGTAGGGGGCGGCGGGCGTGTCGTCGGGGTGGGTCCAGGAACCCTTGGAGCCGACCGTCACGGTGTAGGTGGCGGCGGTCGCGGCGGCAGGCGTTGCCGTCGCCGCCGGGGCGGTCGCGGCGGGTGGGATCGCCGAGGCGCCTCCACCGCCGGTCAGGGTGAGGGTCACGGCGGCGAGCGCGGTGACCAGTAGGCATCTTCGAGCGGGCATGGAGCACTCCTCCCCGGGGCGTCGCGCGGGCCGCGGCGGCCGCCCCTCGCGGAACCGGGCGTACGGCAGCTTCCTCGGCCCGGGGACCCGTGCACATGGACGCGCGCGTGGGAGGGCTTGGACTTTGGGTGCACCCACCGCGTCACCAAGGGGTGGACGCCGACTCCGGTCGGGGAACGTCGCGCATGCGGCGCAGCGGGGAGAAGAACACCAACCACCCGGCCGCCCACGAACCGACGAACGCCACCCAGAGCGCGGGCCGCACTCCGATCAGGGTGCCGAGCGCCCCGCCGAGGACGCCGCCGAGCGGCAACGTGCCCCACACCACCCAGCGGACGGCCGCGTTCATCCGGCCCATCAGCTCCGGCGGAGTCACCGACTGGCGGTAGCTGACCTGCGCGATGTTGTAGACCATCCCGGCGAAGTACGCGATGCCCCAGCCCAGCGGGAACAGCAGCACTCCCCAGCCCGGCCACGCGGCCGCCGCGACGACCTGCGGGGCGCTGAAGACCAGTATCGACACCCAGATGATCCGGGCCGAGCCGATCCTCTTGGCGAGCCGGCCGGCGAAAGCGCCCCCGGCGATCCCGCCGATGGCCCCGCCCGCCATGACGAGGCCGGTCAGCGTGGGACTCACGTGCAGCACCCGGACGAGGAAGACCATCGCCAGCGCCGTGCCCATCCCGGAGAACAGGTTCGCGGTGGCCGAGCACGCCACGATCCGACGCAGGATGCCGTGCCCGAGGACGAACCGCAGCCCCTCGGTGATCCGCCGCCGCAGGGTCTCGTCCGCCTGCCGCACCGGCGGCGGCTCCTCCGGCCTCCTGATCCCGAGGACCGACACGACCGAGACCGCGTACGAGAGCGCGTCGGCCATCAGCGCGCCGGCGGCGCCGACCACGCCGACCAGACCCCCGCCCAGACTCGGCCCCCCGAGCTGCGCGAACGCCTGGGTGGTGCCCAGCTTCCCGTTGGCGTCCATCAGGTGATCGGGGCGGATCAGGGACGGTACGTAACTCTGGTACGCGATGTCGAAGAAGACCGTGCACACACCCGCCGCCACCGCGACCACGTACAGCTGCGCCATCGTCAGGACGTCGAACGCGGCCGCCACCGGCACCGACCCGACGATCACCAGACGGAGCAGGTT
This sequence comes from Streptomyces sp. NPDC058579, assembly GCF_042718575.1. Taxonomy (NCBI): domain Bacteria; kingdom Bacillati; phylum Actinomycetota; class Actinomycetes; order Kitasatosporales; family Streptomycetaceae; genus Streptomyces; species Streptomyces sp. NPDC058579. The sequence goes on along the minus strand of NZ_JBHXPI010000027.1, from coordinate 29,827 downwards.
GCAGACGATCATGACGGAACGTTTCGGAGCGCCGTCCACCATCGCACCGGCCGGCAGCGCGATCAGTGCGAAGGCCAGCGTGGTGGCGGCGGTCAGCAGCCCGACCTCGAAGGTGCTCGCCCGGAGCGCGACGACGGCGAGCAGTGGCAGAGCGACGTGGGTGACGGCGGAGCCCATCTCGCTGACCGTCTGGCCACTCCACAGCAGCAGGAAGTCCCGCTGACGCCAGAGGCTCGGACTCTCGGCCTCCGAGCCGGCGCCCGTTAATTCCTTCTCCACTTCCGTCACAGCACGCACTCCGCTCCCGGGGGACACGACCGGATCAGGCCGTTGGTCACCAACACGCCGGGACGGTGCCGTCGGTTCTCGCTGAGGCCATGACCTCAGGCCACGGCCTCGGTCCGCGGCCTCAGGCCATCGCCAGCCGCCACAGCGAGGTGACCTCGGAGGCGCGGGCCCGGTGCAGCGGGTCCGAGGGGTCGGCCGCCCGGGAGTGCCGGGGCTTGGTGGTCGTACGGGACAGCACGCGCAGGCCCGCCGCCGCGATCGCGTCGACGAGTTCGGTACGGCCGCGCAGCCCCAGGCGTTCGGCGAGGTCGGAGAGGATCAGCCAGCCCTCGCCGCCCGGCTCCAGGTGGTCCGCGAGACCGGCCAGGAAGCCGTGCAGCATCCGGCTCTCGGGGTCGTACACCGCCCGGTCGAGGGGCGTGCGCGGCACGCCGGGCAGCCACGGCGGGTTGCAGACGACGAGATGCGCGCGGCCCTCGGGGAACAGGTGCGCGTGGCGCACGTCGATGCGCGCGCCGAGCCCCAGGCGGTCCGCGTTGTCGCGGGCGCACAGCACCGCGCGGGCGTCCGTGTCCGTGGCGACGACCCGCCGCATCCCGCGCCGGGCGAGCACGACGGAGAGCACGCCCGTACCCGTGCCGATGTCGAAGGCCGTGCCCCCGGCCGGCAGTTCGGCCTCGGCGACCAGGTCGACGTACTCCCCGCGGACCGGCGAGAACACGCCGTAGTGCGGGTGGACGCGCTCGCCCCCGAGCGCCGGGATCTCCACCCCCTTCCGGCGCCATTCGTACGACCCGATGACGCCGAGCAGCTCCCGCAGCGAGCCGACGCCGGGGCCCGAGCTGGGGCCGTACGCCTGGAGGCAGGCCTCGCGCACGCGGGGCGCGCCGCGCAGCGGGATCCACCAGTCGTGCTCGTACGGCACGAGCAGCCTGCCGAGCAGCGTGGCCCGGTGGGACTGGGCGAGGCGCTGGCGCCGGTAGGTGTCGGCGGGGGACTGGGCGGGCGCGGTGCGTCCGCGTTCGGCCCGGCGGCCGAGCGCGGCGAGGAGCCGGCGCGCCGACGGGTAGTCGCCGCGCCAGAGGATGGCGGAGCCCTGGGCCATGAGCTGGTGGGCGGCGGCGACGCTGATGGTCTCCTCGGCGGGCACGGTGTGCGCGGGCGGCGGGGTGCCGTTCGCCGCGTACCAGCGGGCCCCCTCCGTCGCTCCGCCGCTTCCCGTGGCCCACCGCGTGGTCTGTGTCGTCACCGAACATCAACTCCTTGAGGGCTGATCCTCGACCAGTCGGGGCGCTGTGGGCCGTCCGGCGGAAATGTTTCGCGCGCTCTTGACGCGCGCGTCAAGAGCCACCGACGGGACCAGAACCTGCGAGCGTCGTCGCCGCTGGAACACCAGAGCGTGGTTCGACGAATCGAGGAGCATCCGAAATGTCGGATAGGTCCGCAGCGGTGGGGCGCGGCGGCATTCGAGCGGATCGCGGCGGGCCGGCGCGCCCTGGAGGACGTCGAGTCGGCGCCTGCGCCCCGCCCGCCGCCGCGAACCCACGCCGCGCACAAGGACGGATCTGTGGCGGAAGGGGCGCGATTCCCCACATGACGGACTCGGCCGCGCCGCGATGAAACCCGGTCATGTCCCATGCCGTAGAGCGCTGTTCGAAGTTCATGGCCATGACATCGAAGCGAGTTGAGATGGAGGTGCTCGTTCCACTCCGAAGGAGTCATCGCCTTGAGAAACGTCCTTCGCCGGATCGGCGTCATCGCCGCGGGCACCGCCCTCATCGGCGGCGCCCTGTCCGTCTCACCGGCCTCCGCAGACGACACCCTCGACGTCCAACTCCTCAGCATCACCGACTTCCACGGCTACCTCCAGCCGCCCACCCCCGGACAGGGCGGACAGATTCCCGCGGGCGGCGGCACCCAGGTGACCGTCGGTGGTGCCGCCTATCTCGCCACCCATCTGGACCGGTTGCGCTCCGGGCACCCCAACTCCGTCTTCTTCGCCACCGGTGACAACTTCTCCGGCTGGCCCTTCGAAGTGGACGCCTTCCAGGACGAGCCGACGATCGAGGTCCTCAACAAGCTGGGAACGCGCTTCACGGCCGTGGGCAACCACGAGCTGGACGTGTCCCCGAGCTTCCTCGTCGATCACATGGGCAAGGGCACCTGCTTCGGCACGGTCGGAGTGGACAGCTGCTTCACGGACTCCACCGGACAGCGCTTCCACGGCGCTGACTTCGACTTCCTGACCGGCAACATCGTCGACGCCCGGACCGGGAACCCGATCGTGGACCCGTACCGCATCGAGTGGTTCACGTCCGCCGACGGCAAGCGGGTCCCCGTCGGCTTCCTCTCCACCACCACGGAGTCCGCCACCACCAACTCGACGTCCTTCCAGCCGGGGCTCCGCGCCCTGGACCAGCTGAGCACGATCGACCGGTACGTCAAGGAGCTCAAGGGCCGCGGTGTCGAGGCCATCGTCCTCAACGTGCACGAGGGCGGCTCGCCCAAGTCCGCCGCGACGTCCGGATACAACGAGTGCGACTCCGCCTACGGGCCGGTGATCGACCTGGCGAAGAAGGTGTCGACGGAGATCGACGCCGTCGTCACCGGAGACTGGCACTCGCGCTTCAACTGCATGGTCCCCGACCCGGCCGGCGTTCCCCGCCCGGTGGTCGAGACGGGCAACCACGGCGCCCTGATCAACGAGATCAACCTGTCGATCGACCCGGTGACCGGCGAGGTCCGCCGGGACCGTACCCGCTCCGTCAACCACGCGGTCACCCGTGACGTGGCACCGGACCCCGAGGTCAAGAAGATCGTCGACCACTGGGCCGCGCGCGGAGCCGAGCGCTTCGCCGGGCCGCTGGCGACCCAGACCGGCCCCTTCACCCGCGCGGCGAACGCCGTGGGCGAGAGCACCGCGGCCGACCTGTACGCCGACGTCCAGTACTGGAACGCCAACCGCACCTCCGAAGGGAAGGCCGATCTGGCGCTGATCGCCGCGAAGCCCGTCAAGGGCAGCAACGCCGTACTCGGCGACCTCCCGTACGCCAAGGGGAGCCACCCCGCCGACGCGGACGGCCGCATCCTGTTCGGCGAGGCCTGGAACGCCTACGGCTACGGGAACCCGGTTCTCACCGTGAGCGTGAAGGGGCGTCAGCTGGACGCGATCCTCGAGCAGCAGTGGCAGAAGCAGGCGGACGGGACGGTGAAGTTCGCCCCGTTCGCCGTGTCGAAGAACGTCTCCTACAGCTACGACCCGACCCGCCCGGTCGGCGACCGGATCATGTTCGGCGACGTACGGATCAACGGCATGCCGATCCACCCCGCCGGCACCTACCGGGTGGCCGCGCTCGCCTACACGGTCATCGGGAACGACGGCTACAGCGCCTTCGCCGGCTACACCGCCCCCGTCCGCAACGGCGCCGACCACGAGAGCTTCGTGGACTACCTCAGGGCCCACAAGCAGATCGCCCCGGCGCCCCTGAACCGGGTCCGGGTCAAGGGCAGGCAGGCCCCGACCGGACCGCCGTCGGCGCGCGCCCACGCGCGCGTGGGCGGATCCTGGTAGGTAGGAAGGGACGCGCGGCGGTCCTACGTGTCCCGACGGCGCGAGGAGGCAGACCATGACACGGACACTGGAGTGGACGGTCGGCCTGGAACTGGTCGAAGAGGACGGCAGGACCAAGGCCGAGGCGCAGTTGAACACCGGTACGTCGACCCTCACCGGCCACGGCAGCGCACGCTGCAACCCGTCGGACATGGACGTTCCGGCGATCGGCGACGAGCTCGCCGCGAGCCGGGCCATGAAGGACCTGGCCGGTCAGCTGATGCGTGAGGCCAACCGGGAGATGGAAGCGGCGGGCGCGGGGACCGTACCCCAGCACACCGGCCCCGGATACGGCTGGCCGGAGGCGGTCTCCTGACGGAACCGCCTCGCGCACCGGGCCCGTCGGCTTCCCGCCGACGGGCCCGGTCGGTCCGCCGGGCCTCAGACCGCGGTGGCGGCCGCGGCCGCCCGCCCGGCCTCTCGGCCCGAGAAGATGCAGCCACCGAGGAACGTGCCCTCAAGGGACCGGTAGCCGTGCACCCCGCCGCCGCCGAAACCGGCGACCTCGCCGGCCGCGTACAGGCCGGGCACGGGGGCGCCGGAGGCGTTCAGGACGCGGCCCGAGAGGTCGGTCTGGAGACCGCCCAGGGTCTTGCGGGTGAGGATGTTGAGCCGTACGGCGATCAACGGGCCGGCTGATGGATCCAATATCCGATGTGCGGACGCCGTGCGGCTGATGGAGTCCCCGGCGTAGGCGAGGGCGTTACGGATGCCCATGACCTGGACGTCCTTGGTGTACGGGTTGTCGATCTCGCGGTCCCGCGCCTCGATCTGCCGCTTCAGATCGGTCAGGTCGATCAGGCTCTCCCCGGTCAGCCTGTTCATCCCGGCAACGAGGTCAGGGAGGGCGGTGGCGACCACGAAGTCGGCGCCGTTCTTCTTGAACTTCTCGATCGGCTCCGGGCTCTGCCAGATCCGAGAGAGCAGCTTCCAGACGTCCTTGTTGGTGAGGTCCGGGTTCTGCTCGGAGCCGGACAGAGCGAACTCCTTGGCGAGGATCTTCTGCGTGGTCACGAACCAGGAGTAGTCGTAGCCGGACTCCCTGATCGACTTCAGCGTGTGCAGGGTGTCGTAGCCGGGGATGTCCGGGCTGCCGAAGCGCCGGCCCTTCGCGTCGAACCACATCGACGACGGGCCCGGCAGGATGCGAATGCCGTGACCGGGCCAGATCGGGGCGTAGTTGCGCAGCCCCTCGGTGTAGTGCCACATGCGGTCGGGGTTGACGATGCGACCGCCCGCCCGCTCCGTGATGGCGAGCATGCGCCCGTCCACGTGCGCCGGCACGCCGGTGACCATGGTGGTGGGCGGGGTGCCCAGCCTCGCGGGCCAGTTCCGGCGCACCAGTTCGTGGTTGGCGCCGATGCCGCCGGAGGTGACGAGCACGACAGGCGCGCGTAGCTCGAACTCACCCACGACCGTACGTGAGCTGGGCGTTCCGCGCGCCGCGCCGCTCGGCTCCAGAATCGCGCCGCGGACGCCGGTGACGGCCCCGCCCGTCGTGACCAGCTCGTCCACGCGGTGGCGGAACTTGAACGTCACCTTCTTGTCCGCGACCGCGGCCCGCACCTTCTTCTCGAACGGCTCGACGACCGCCGGGCCCGTGCCCCAGGTGACATGGAAGCGCGGCACCGAGTTGCCGTGGCCGTCGGCGAGCCCGCCGCCCCGCTCGGCCCAGCCGACGATCGGGAACCACTGCATGCCCAGACCGCCGAGCCAGGACCGCTTCTCCCCGGAGGCGAAGTCCACGTACGCCTCGGCCCACTTGTACGCCCAGTGGTCCGGCCCCGCCGGATCATTGACACCGCGGTCGAAGCCGGCCGTACCGAGCCAGTCCTGCCAGGCCAGTTCGTGGGAGTCCTTGATGCCCATGAGGCGCTGCTCGTGGGAGTCGGCGAAGAACAGTCCGCCGAAGGACCAGAACGCCTGCCCGCCCAGGCTCGCCTCCGGCTCCTGGTCCAGGAGCAGCACCTTGCGGCCGGCGGCGGCGAGTTCGGCGGTCGCGACGAGGCCGGCGAGACCGTGCCCGACGACGATCGCGTCGGCGTGGTACGACTCCGCGGCGAAGGCCGGGAAGGCGTGGCCGGTCAGGGCGGCCCCGGCGAGCACCCCGCCGGTGACGGTGAGGGCCCGGCGGCGGGAGATGCCGGCCGTTTCCTCGCTGGAGCCCGTGGGAGGTGCCGCGGACGTGTCTCCGGAATTCACCATGGATGCCTTTCATCCCGGGGCGTGGGTGGAGGGTGTGAACGGCGAAGGGCCGGAGGGCATGACATTACCGACCGGTATTACCGACGGTAGCCCACGGGGTGTCCGGCTACCAGACTCCTGCGCCATCCGGTCCACGGCGGCCCAGAAGTGACGTCGGGTCACGGCAACCACAGCTATTTCAGGGCGAGTTGGGGAGGCGGCCCGACCGTCTAGTCGGCGCCGTCGGCCTCTCCGTCGTCGTCGAACGACAGCCGGTCCACGACCTCCACGACGCCGTCCACGCTCTCGCAGAGCCGTACGAAGACCGGTGCGAGGTTCCGGCGCTCCAGCGTGCCGCTGAGCGTGACCCGGCCCTCGTCCACGTCGACATGGAGCGCGGCGGGGGAGTGGCGGAGGATCCGGATGACCACGTCCTCCAGGATCTCCTCCTGGATGGCCCGGTCGCGGCGCAGGAACAGCTGCAGCAGATCGCTCCGGCTGAGCACCCCGATGAGCTGCCCGTCCGCGTCCACCACCGGCAGCCGCTTCACCCGATGCCGCTCCATCAGCCGCGCCGCCTCCACCGCCGTCCAGGACGGACGGGCCACCACGACGGGGCTGGACATCATCGCTCCGGCGGTGCTCGGGCCGTCCTTCGCGGTGTGGCGGCGCAGCAGATCCGCCTCGGAGACCACGCCGATCGGCCGGTTCGCCTCGTCGACGACCGGTACGGCGGTGATGCCGTACTCGTCCAGCAGTCGCGCGATCTCCTTGAACGACGTCCCCGGCTGCACGGCCACCGCGGTCGGCGTCATCAAGTCGGCGACACTGCGGTTGCGCATCGTCCGTTCCGTCCCTTCTCCCGCTTATGCGTCCATGATCTCTCACATGGCGGGGAAGCCGGCGACGCGGACGTTCCGCAGGGCGTCGACGCGGACGAAGTCGAGGGGGTCTAGTCGAACGGGTCGAGCGTGACGTAGGCCTGCTGCGGGTTGCCGTCGTGGACCAGGGACTCGTGGGCGCCGACGTCGTCGAAGGCGAAGCCGTAGGCCTTGCCGTCCGCCATCCGCGCGTGGATCTCCCGGGAGTAGTGGTTGGTGACGGCGTCCTTGTAGAAGCCGGTCGGGGAGGTGTCGGGCTGGTTGGGGTTGGTGAGGAGGGTGGAGCGGTTGTAACCGGCGCAGAGCGTACGGGAGATGGGGCCCCGCACCTGGTCGTTGGGCGCGTCGAGCCGCTTGTAGCAGCCGAAGACGCTGTCGGAGTCGGGCTTCTGGAACGAGGTGACGACCGCGCCCGCGCTGTTGGTGAAGTTCATGACGTTGCCCGAGACGCGGCCGAAGTACTTCACGGACGGCTGGTTGGCGAAGGGCGTCACCGTGAGCGTCGAGGTCGTGTACTTCGACCAGACGCGGTTGATGTAGTCGTCCATCACGTTCGCGGGAAGGGCGCCGGCCTCGACACCGTGGCCCGGGGCGAGGGCGCGCAGTACGGTGCCGTCGGTGCGGGTCTGCATCAGGTTCGCCCAGCCGCCGGGGCGGCCGCGCAGCGCGTCGAGGAAGCCGCGGTAGCCGCCTGGCTTGAGCCGGCCGGTCGTGGCGACGCTGCCGTCGGGGCGCTTGACGCCGACCGCGTACGGGGCCGAGACCATGTCGACCTGGGTGCTGTTGAGCCAGATGCCCGCGTCGTTGAGCGTGTACTCGGACCAGTTGAAGAGGATGTTCCGGTTGGGGTCGCTCGGGTTCTGGACGGCGGGCTGGACGAGTCCGCCGGTCGCCAGCCTGAAGTCGAGCTTCTGGCCGTAGCTGAAGTAGATCCGGCCGGAGAACTTCGGCAGCCGGATCGTCATGGACTGCCCCTGCGCGGGGCCCGCGATGGACGCGTCGGGCGCGGGGACGGGAACCGGGCTTCCGGCGGGCCAGGGGTGGAAGGTGCCGTTCGCGTCCGCCCAGCCCTGGCGGCCGGTGGAGAGTTCGGTACCGAGGTTGTAGACGTAGATCCGGTCGGAGCGGCCGGAGTTGTTCTTGAACGTGAGCGGAATGGTGGCCGGGACGGCGGCGGTCCCCGCGGTGGCGGCATGGACCGTGGGGGAAGGGCCGGCCAGGGTGACGACGGTGCCGATCAGGGCGGCGGCGGTGACGGACGCGAGCAGCGCGAGCTGCCCGCGACGGCGACGGTGGGAAGGCACGTGGGGGCTCCTCGGGGTGGGGGAACGAGGACTGAGAGCGCTCTGAGAGCGCTCTCAGGATGGTGAGGATGTGATGACCCTGTCAATGCTTCGGACGTCGGGAGCACCGGCGGCGTCGGGGATGTCGGCGACGCCGCGAGGGCCCGGCGGTCCGGGGCCCGACCGTTTCGGCCGGGCCCCGGGCGGGGCTCACTCCAGGTCGAGGGTCTCCCGGAGGGCCGTGACCGCGTGCGCACGGTGCGCGTCGAGTTCGCGCACCAGGGCATCCTCGTCGCCGTTGCGGACAGCCGAGATGACAGCCCGGTGCTCGCGCACGGCCAGTTCCCGGTTAGGTGCCTCGGTGTAGTACAGCGAGCGGTAGGCGTCGGTGGCGTCCCACAGAGTGGTGACGAGGCGGACCAGGCGCGGCATCCCGGACGCCTCGATCAGGGCGAAGTGGAAACGGCGGTTGGCCGCGCCCATCGCCGTCACGTCCCCGGCGTCGGCGGCCCGTTCCACCTCCCGCTGGATCTTCTCCAGGGAGGCGAGCAGCCCGTCGTTCGCGCGCCGGACGCCGAGGCGGACGGCCTCCGTCTCCAGCAACTGCCGGATCCGGTAGACCTCCTCCAGATCCGCGAGGGACAACTCGGCGACGAAGTAGCCCCGGTGGATGTGGTGGACGACGAGACCCTCCCCCTCCAGGATCTTCAGGGCCTCCCGCAGGGGTACGCGGCTGACGTCGAGCCGGGCGGCGAGCGCGTCCTGGCGGATCTGTCCGCCGGGCCGCAGCTCGCCGGCGGAGATCGCGCGCCGCAGCTCCTTGAGGACGAACTGCTGGGCGGTCGGCGGCCGCTCCTTCTGCACCGCGCTGCTCATCGCCTGTGACCCTTCCGTCGTTCCGGGATCTGTCGTTCCTGCATTCCTGCCGGTCGGCCGCCCGCGCCGGGCGCCGATCCGGTGTCCGGACATCTTCCTACGAGGCGTCGGGCGCCCGCCCCAGCTCGTCGAGCAGGGCGGCGGTGTGCTCGCCCAGACGCGGGGGCGCGGCGCGGTACGAGGGCGGGGTGGCGCCGAGCGTCACCGGGTTGACGACCTGGCCCGGTCCCGCCGCGTCGGCCGGGACGCGGGGTGCGAGGCCCAGTCGGTCGGCCAACTCGAAGGCGGCGGCGAGGTCGTTGATGGGGCCGCAGGGCACTCCGGCGGCGGTGAGCTCGTCGAACCAGCTGTCGGCGGTCCGCTCGGCGAGCGGACCCGACAGGGCCGCGACCAACTCCTCGCGGTGGGCGACGCGGGCCGAGTTGGTGGCGAAGCGGGCGTCGTCGGCGAGGGCGGGCAGCCCGAGGCGCGCGCAGAGGGCGCGGAACTGGCGGTCGTTGCCCACGGCGAGGACCAGCGGCCGGTCCCGGGCTTCGAAGACCTCGTACGGGGCGATGCTCGGGTGCCGGTTGCCCATGGCGCGCGGGACGACACCGGCGCCGAGGTGGGCGGCCGACTGGTTGGTGAGCGCGGAAAGGAGGGAGGTGAGCAGCGAGACCTCGACCCGCTGGCCCTCGCCCGTACGGTCCCGGTGCCGCAGCGCGGCCAGGACCCCGAGGCCCGCGTGGAGGCCGGTGATGACGTCGACCAGCGCGACACCCGTCTTCGTCCCCGGCCCGTCGGGCTCGCCGGTCACGCTCATCAGCCCGCCCATGGCCTGCACGAGGAGGTCGTAGCCGGGCAGCTGGGCGCCCTCGGCGGCGCCGAAACCGGTCACCGAGCAGTAGACGAGCCCGGGGTTGGACGCGCGGACGTCCTCGTAGCCGAGGCCGAGCTTCTCCATGGTGCCGGGCCGGAAGTTCTCCACGAGGACGTCGGCCCGGTCGACGATCGCCCGGGCGGTGTCGCGGTCCGCCGGGTCGGTCAGGTCGAGGGCGATGGAGCGCTTGTTCCGGTTCACTCCGAGGAAGTACGTGGCCTCGCCGTCGGCGAAGGGGGGACCCCACGCGCGCGTGTCGTCACCGGAGCCGGGGCGCTCGATCTTGATCACATCGGCGCCGAGGTCGGCGAGGAGCATGGTCATGTACGGCCCGGCGAGGACGCGCCCGAAGTCGGCCACGACGATGCCGGACAGAGCGCCGGGGACGGCCGGTTCCCGCTGATCCGCGTGCATCTCGCAGCCCTCCGCCGATGATGGGATCCGATGTGAACGTAGGCATCGGAGAACAGATATTCAATACTGGATCCAAAATCCAATCTCCCGCTACGCTCGACACGCCGCATCGTCGCACCAGCCTGGAGGCCGTCCGTGAAGTCGTCGCAGCCGTCGCCCGCGTCGAAGTCGTCCCCCGTCCACCCCTTCGATCTGCTGGCGATCGACGGCCTGCTGACCGACGAGGAGCGGGAGATCCGCCGGACGGTGCGCGCCATGGCGGACAAGGAACTCCGCCCCCAGGTGGCCGACTGGTTCGATCAGGGCGCCATCCCCGCCCGCGAGCTCGCCCGGCAGCTCGGCGGCATCGGCGTCCTCGGCATGCACCTGGAGGGCTACGGCTGCGCGGGCACCAACGCCGTCGCGTACGGACTGGCCTGCCTGGAGCTGGAGGCCGTCGACTCCGGGCTGCGCAGCCTCGTCTCCGTGCAGGGCTCCCTCGCGATGTACGCGATCTGGAAGTTCGGCTCCGAGGAGCAGAAGCGGCAGTGGCTGCCCGGGATGGCGGCGGGCGAGTACATCGGCTGCTTCGGGCTCACCGAGCCGGACGCGGGATCGGATCCCGGAGCCATGCGCACCCGCGCCCGCCGCGACGGTGACGACTGGGTGCTCGACGGCACCAAGATGTGGATCACCAACGGTTCGGTCGCCGACGTGGCCGTCGTCTGGGCCCGTACGGACGAAGGCGTCCGCGGCTTCCTCGTACCCGCCGGAACCCCCGGCTTCAGCGCGCCCGAGATCAAGCGGAAGCTGTCCCTGCGCGCCAGCGTCACCAGCGAACTGGTCCTGGAGGGCGTCCGCCTGCCGGCCGACGCGATGCTGCCCGAGGCGCGCGGCCTCTCCGGCCCGCTCGGCTGTCTCAACGAGGCGCGCTTCGGCATCGTGTTCGGTGCGCTCGGCGCCGCCCGCGACTGCCTGGAGACGGCGATCGCGTACGCGGGCGACCGCATCGTCTTCGAACGGTCCCTCGCCTCCTACCAGCTGACGCAGCAGAAGCTCGCCGACATGGCCCTGGAACTCGGCAAGGGCATGCTGCTCGCCCTCCACCTGGGGCGCCTCAAGGACGCGGGCGGCCTCACGCCCGAGCAGGTCAGCGTGGGCAAGCTGAACAACGTACGCGAGGCCATCGCCATCGCCCGTGAGTGCCGCACCATCCTCGGCGCGAACGGCATCACTCTTGAATACCCGGTGCTGCGCCACGCCAACAACCTGGAGTCGGTCCTCACCTACGAAGGCACCAGCGAGGTCCACTCCCTCGTCATCGGCAAGGCGCTCACGGGCGAGCAGGCCTTCCGCTGACCCGCACGGCGTCCGCCTAGCCGGCCGTCACCTTCGCGAGGAACGCGTCCAGGTTGGTCGTCATCCGCTCGACGCGGCCCTCGACCGTCAGCGACTCCTCCTGGCGGCCGGCCCGCAGCTTGGGCTGGCGCTTGCCGCGGACGTACAGGGAACAGGCGAGGTCGGCGCAGAGGTAGATGCCGACCGTGTTCCCCTCGCGTCCGCGCGTGCCGGCCAGCGGCGCCGCCAGCAGGGTCACGCCCGACGAGGCGTGCGCCGTCAGACAGACCTGGCACAGGCTGGACTTGACCGCGCTGGTCCGGCTCGTGGCCGGCACCCGGAGGCTGATGCCGAGCGGGCCGTCCTCGCGGGGCACGACGAGGTGCGCGCGTAGCGGCGCGCCCGGGTCGATCCAGCCGAGGAAGTCGAGGTCCTGCCAGGGGAGCTCCGCGAAGTCCAGCGGAAGCTTGAGTCTGCTCGCCTCGCCCTTCGTGCAGTTCACGAACGACGAGCGGATCTGTTGGTCGGTAAGAGGTTCCACTCGGTGGACCGTACACACATCGCGCGGTCCGGGCACCCGGATTTCCCCCCGGCCGGCCGCCGCCTCAGGCCACCCAGTCCGGCAGATCCGGGTCCGAGAACCGGGCCGGAGCCCCGGCAAGGGCCGCCGCGAGCCGCTCGGCGGCCGTGTCGTAGACCGCGGGCGGCAGCGCGAAGGGGATCCGTAGCCGGTGCTCGTGCGTGCCCACGTCCACGCCGAACCGGGTGCCGCCCTCCACCCGTACACCGTGCCGCAGCGCCCGCGCGGCCAGACCGGAGGCGATGGGGCGGCCCAGGTCGACCCAGAGGCACAGACCGCCGGGCGGGAGCGTCCAGCGCCACTCCGGGACATGGCGGGCGAGCGCCGTCGCCAGGGCCTCGCGGCGCACCCTCAGCTCCTCGGTGCGGCGCGGCAGGATCGTGTCAAGGCGGCCGAGCAGCTCGACTGCCAGCAGCTGGTCGAGCACCGAACCCGACAGATCGGCGGTGATGCGCACCCGCGCCAGCTCGGTGATCACCCGCGATGCCGCCCGGGCCCAGCCCACCCGCAGACCGCCCCAACAGCTCTTGCTGAGCGAGCCGACGCTGATGATCTGCTCGCTCTCGCCGGTCGCCGAGGCCGCCGCGAAGGGTCGTGGGGCGGGCACGTCCAGAGCCATGTCGGTGAGCGTCTCGTCGACCACCAGCCAGGTGCCGGTGGCGCGCGCCGAGCGCGCCACCTCCCGGCGCTGCGCGTCCGGCATCAGCTGCCCGGTCGGATTGTGGAAGTCCGGGATCAGATACGCGAGTCGGGGCGCCGTCTGCCGTAGCGCCGCGTCGATCAGCCCGCTGTCCCAGCCCGAATCGGTGACCGGTACGGGGGTCAGGCGCAGGCGCCGGCCGCGCATCGCGTCCAGGGCGTTGGTGTACGAGGGGTTCTCCGCGAGCGCCCGGTCGCCGGGACCGCCGAGCAGCGCCACGGCCAGGGCGAGGGCCTGCTGGGCTCCCGTGGTGACGAGGATCTGCTCGGGGAGCGTGGGGAGCCCGCGGCGCGTGTAACGGTCGGCGATCGCGGAGCGCAGCTCCGGGAGGCCGAACGGGTGGTACCCCTGGGAGCGCGCGTAGCGCGGCAGTTCGGCGGAGGCGGCGGTGAGCGCCCGGGCCAGCTCGTCGGCGGGGGCCTCGGGCGCGGCGAGCGCGAGATCGATGGCGGCGTCGGGGGCACCGTGGAAGGCTGCCAGGCTGACCGGGGCCTGGCCGTCCGGCAGCGCCGTCCACGTGCCCGCGCCCCGCCGGCTGTGCGCGTACCCGCTCTCCCGCAGCAGGTCGTACGCCCCGGTCACGGTCGTACGGCTCACGGCGAGCGCCTGGGCGAGCTCCCGCTCGGCGGGCAGCCGCATGCGCAGCGCGACCCGGCCGTCGAGCAGGGTCTCCCGGACGGCCCGTGCCAGTTCCCGGTAGCCGAACCTGCCCTCGGGCGGTGGCGTCAGGAGCGCCGCCAGTTGGCGGCCGGTCAGGGTGCGGTCCGCAGTGTGGACCACGGTACGGACCACACTGCGGACCACTCGACCCTCTGCCATGCCAATCACTCCTCATTGGCTCTGCTGTCCAGGCCAATAAGGCTACAGACTCCGCATCAGTGGCCTGGCGGCCAGGGAGAGGAGAACAGCCATGGGTGCACGCCTCACCGACCGTGACGAGAGGCTGTGGCAGAAGCGGGCGGAGGAACGTCTCGCGGAGCCGCTGCCGATCGGAGATTGGATCCGAAAGTTCGGCGCGGCTGTGTGGGTGGCCGGTCGGCGCCGCAAGGGCGGCGACGGAGCCGAGTCCGCCGCCGCCCCCTCCCGCGCCTGCCTTCAGGAGACCGGCTGAGCGTTCGCGAGGACGTGCCCGGCGGCGTTCGGCCCGGGCTGCGGGGCCGGACCGGGACTCGACTCCGAGATGTCCGCCGACTGCGGGCTCACGGACGTGCCGGTCGTTCCGTCGGAGGGTGTTCCGTTCGTCGCCGTGCCGTTCGTGGTCGTGTCGTCGGTCGCCGGTTCCGACTCCGGACTCGGCGAATCCGGTGAGGCGGGCGACTCGGGCGAAGCGGGCGACTCGGGAGCCGGCGAGGACGACGACTCCGAGCGGGACGGGCAAGCCGAAGGAGTGACGCCACCACTGGGCGTGGGCGTCTCCCCACCCGTCACCGTCACGCAGGGCACCGGCGAGGACGGCGACGTCGACGGCGAACTGGGGGAATCGGTCACCGAGCCCGAGACGGACGGCGACGGGGGCGCCGTCGGAGGCTTCGTCGGCTTGTCCTGCTTCCCCGTGTCGCCCGGCTCGCGGGCGAACCAGCCGTCGTCCTCGGGGTCGTACACGACGAAGACGTTCACCACGGTCACCGAGGGCGTCACGACGACCACCTGGGAGGGCTGATAGCCCGCCCACTTGGTCCCCGTCGTCTTCGGATCCTTCTGGGCGACCGGAGGCTTCAGCGGGTTACCGCAGGCGCAGCGGACCCGGGGCACGCCCCGGTCGTCGACGAGCACGGCCGTACCGGCCTGGAGCACCGCCTGGTACGAGGTAGGGCCGCCGTCCCGGAAGCCGTGATTGGTCACCCGGGTGTCGACCCGGAGCTGAAGCGGGGTCAGGGAGCGCAGATACCCCGGCACTTCCCCGGTGGAGATCCCCAGGACCTGGGCGAAGGCCGTGTTCTTGGCCGGCTCGGCGGACAGATAGCGGACCTGCTGCTCCACGTCGCAGCTCGCCGTGTTCTGCGTACCGCCGTACAGGCCCGGCGCCGAACCGGACACGCTGCGCGTGGCGGTGGCGTCCCCGGTGAGGGTCGGGCTGGGCAGCGGCGCGGGGGACTGCGAGGCGTTGGCGGCGCGGGCCGTCGACTTGGTGAACGGGTCGGGGCCGGTCGCCGAGGCGTTCTGCAGGAACACCTCGCCTCCGCCGGAGCCCCCGGTGTCACCGCCGTTGCCGTCCGGACGGGTGAGGACGACCACCAGGGCCACGGCCGCGACCAGCACCGCCGTGACCGACGCGACCTTGGGGACGGAGCGCCACCAGGGGCCGCCGCCACCGCCTTCGCCCTGGCCGCCTCCCGTACCGCCGCCGCCGGAACTGCCGGAACCGCCCGAGCCACCCCCCGAGCCGTCGTGCGGCGGTCCGGGGGGTGGTGGGGGACCGGCCTGCCCCGGGCTGGTGCTCGGGCCCGAGAGGGGACCCGAAGGCGGACCTGAGGGAGGAACCGAGGGGCGGCCGGACGGCGGGTGGGAAGTCACATTTTTCCCTTTCTTCCGTTCCGCGCCCATTGTGTGCGCGGAACAGGCCCTGTCCGCAAGCGGACGTTGTCCACAGGCCCTGCGGGCAGGAACCTCCGGTACTAGCGTGGTGAGCGTGAGCAGTCGGCTCCCCACCACGTCCCGCCCGGCGCACGACACCGGCCACTTCGCCCGCCACTGGGGCGAGGCCCTGGTAGCCGTCCTCGCCGGGTTCCTCGCGATGGCCGTCGTCGCCGCACTCGGCCTCTGGGCCGCGGGCGCCGGCGACCTGCCCGGCGGCTTCGTCAACGTCGTCGCCGCGGTCGTCGTCATGGCCGTCGGCGGCCAGATCGACCTCTCCGGCGACGCGAGCGCACTCGCCGGCACCAACGCCGAACTGACCGCCATGCCCCTCACCGTCACCCTGGTGGGCGCACTGGTCACAGGTTTCTGCTTCCTCCTGCCGCTCCGCCACCACGCCGTCGCCCGGACCGGCGACCTCCTCGCCCGCGTCGCGCGCACAGTCGTGCTCTGGCTGGCAGCGCTCGCCGGTCTCTCCGCCCTCGCCCGCCGCGACTTCCCCGTCACGCTCCCCGGCGGACAGAGCGAAGACCCGATGTCCGACCTGTTCGGCGAACTCCTCGACGCGGTGAACCCCACCGTCGGCTTCCGCACCGAAGTGGGCCCCACGCTGCTCTACGGGCTCCTGTGGATCCTCGGCGTGCTCCTGATCGCGCTGCTCGTCTCGCGCGGGACCCCGCTACCGGCGCGGCTGGTCCGCTACCACGAAGCCGTCCGGCCGGTCGCCTCCGCGATGCTGCTCCTGGTCCTCGCGTACGTCGTCATCGGCCTGGTCATCGGGATCGTCGTGGCCGCCATGCGGGGCCACGCGGCCGAGACGTTCGCCGTCATCCTGCTGGGGCTGCCCAATGTCAGCTGGCTCGCCCTCGGGGTCGGGATCGGCGGCTCCTGGCAGGGCACCGTCGAAGGGCCGTTCGGGCTGCCGATGCCGCCCATCCTCGACGCGGTGCTCCGCACCGACACCGAGGGCCTCTCCACGGTGGACCTGGACTCCCTCGCCTCGTACGACTCCCGGGCCTGGTGGATGCTCCCGGTGGCGGCCGTCCTCGTCCTCGCCGTGGCCTTCGTGGCCGCCCTCCGCTCGCCGGCCCGTACGCGGCTCTGGCAGCACGCCCTCCACCTGGGCCTCGCGTTCGCCCTGACCATGCTGGTCATCGCCCCGGTCACGCTCGTCGAGGCGCGCTTCGGGCTCTCCATCCTCGGCATCGGCGAACTCGAATCCCTCGGCGGCCAGGTCGTGCTGCGCCCCGACGTCTGGAAGATCGTCGGCTTCGCCCTGCTCTGGGGGCTCGTCGCCGGATTCCTGGGCGGACTCCTCGCCTCCAGCGTCCGCCGCCGCGACGAGACCGAGACCCGCGGGAAGCTCTAGTACCAGGCGGCGGGCGGCTCCCGGAAGACCGGGCGGGCCCAGGTGGGTGGTTGGGGCGGCGGTGGCGGTGGCTTCGGGCCTTCGGTGTCATCCGGACCGGGTCCGGGGCCGGGACCACCCCGCTCCAGGGCGGCCCGCAGCGCCGCGACGAACTCCAGACACGTCCCGTACCGCTCCTCCGGCACCTTCGCCAGCGCCTTCGCGAGCACCTGGTCCGCCGCCTCGGTCAGCTCGGGCCGGTCGGCCGACGCCGGGGGCGGCGGGTCGTACTGGTGGGCCCAGAGCAGCGCCATGTCGTCGTCGCGGCGGAACGGCGGCGCGCCCGTGAGCGTCTCGTAGACCACGCACGCCAGGCTGTACACGTCACAGCGGCCGTCCACCGGCTTCCCCGAGATCTGCTCGGGCGCCACGTAGTCGAGCGTGCCCACGAACTGCCCGACCGTCGTCAGACCGGTCAGTGACAGGGACTTCTTCGTGAGCCCGAAGTCCGTGAGGTACACATGCTCGGGATGGTCGCGGTCGGTGCCCTCGGCGACCAGGATGTTGCCCGGCTTCACGTCCCGGTGCACCAGGTCGTGCGCGTGCGCCGCGTCCAGCGCGGACGCCACCTGCACGGCGATCCGTCCCGCCTTCACCGTCGGGAGCGGGCCCTCGCGGTCGAGGAGCGCCCGCAGATCCTGGCCGGCTACGAAGCGCATCGCGATGTACAGGACACCCTCCGTCTCGCCCGCCTCGAAGACCGGCACGATGTGCGGATGGTCGATCGCGGCCGCCACCCGCGACTCGTGCGCGAACCGCTTGCGGAACGTGTCGTTGCGGGCCAGTTCGGGCGCCAGCAGCTTCAACGCCACCGTCCGGTCGAGGCGCAGGTCACGCGCCCGGTAGACGACCGCCATCCCGCCGCGGCCGATCTCGGCCTCCACGCGGTAGTCCGCGATCTGCTTGCCGACGAGCCCCGACTCCCGGCCGGCGGGCAGGTCCGTGTCCCGGGCCGGGCCGCCCATCAGCCCTCACCCGGCAGCTGCGCCTGGTCCACGACCTGGGTGGGAGGCGGGCCGGCGGGCGCCTGCCGCTGGTCGTCCTCCTCCAGGCGGGGCACCACCCGTGTCGGCTCGTGCACGACGGCGGCGACCGAGGGACCGGACGAGGCCGCGTACGTACTCAGGGCCGTACCGTCGCAGTACACCCAGCGCTCGTGCCCCGCGTCGTACAGCCAGAGCGCCTCGCCGTCGACCACCATGCCCACCCGCAGCCCGTGGGTCCGCCGCTGGAACGTGTCCCGGTCGACCCGCGAGGCCGCCAGCTCCTCCGCGGCCCGCCGGTACCTGCCGAGCGACTCCTCCGCCCGGGCGATCAGAGGCCGGGGGTCGGCGGTCCTGGCGAGCGGCTGACGGGCCTCCGGCGGATCCACCGGTACGGAGACGAGCAGCCGGGCGTCCACCCAGGCGGACCAGCCGTTGGAGCAGAGGACCTCGCCCCAGTCACCGACCCGCTGCGTGAGCTGCACCGGCAGGAACGCGTCGAGGGGCACGGTCGCGAGGCCCGGATCGGGACCCTCCCAGGCGGGCAGACCGTCGCGCGGCACGATGTGGGTCGGCCGGAAGTCCGGTACGTCGTCGGGTACCGGGGGAGTGACCGGGATGCCCATGGGCCGCCTGCCTTCACTGTTCCGGATTTCGGATATTGGATATTGGACATCGGATCCGAGGGACCGGAGACCTGGGTTCGGGATCGGATATTGGATATCGGATCATGGACCTTGGATCCTGGATATTGGATCCGAAATCGGCTACTTCCGCATGACCACCGGCTCATGCCGCCGCAACAGCCTCGCCACGAGGAAGCCGAGCACGACACAGAGCACCACCAGCATCCCCATGTCGAACAGCCACGCGCCCACGGTGTGGTCCATCAGGGGATCGGCCGTCTTGTCGCTCGGTGCGGTCGTCCCGATGTCGATGGTCGCTCCCATGGCCGCGAACGCCCACCGCGACGGCACGAGCCAGGCCAGCTGTTCCAGGACCGGCGTCCCGGTGACGGTGAGCAGCGCGCCGCAGAACACGACCTGCACGATGGCCAGGAGGACGAGCAGCGGCATCGTCACCTCCTCCTTGCGCACAAGGGCGGAGACGAACAGGCCGAGCATCATCGCCGTGAAGGAGAGCAGCGCGACCGCGAGCGTGAGTTCGATGAGTGGCGGCATCAGTACGCCCTTGCCGCCCGGGACGTTCAGCGGGACCCCGATCAGCGCGACGAGCGTGAGGACCACCGCCTGGACGACGGTGATCAGCCCAAGGACCACCACCTTCGACATGAGGTACGCGGAGCGGGAGAGGCCGACGGCTCTCTCCCGGCGGTAGATCGTGCGTTCCTTCACGAGCTCCCGCACCGCGTTGGCCGCACCGGTCAGCACCCCGCCGACACACAGGATCAGCAGCACGTTCAGCGTCGACTCGGCGTTGAGACTGCCCTCCGAGAGCGCCCGGGCCATCGCCCCCATGATGAACGGCAGGGCGATCATGATGGCCAGGAACGTCCGGTCGGCGGACAGCGCCGCCGCGTACCGGCGCACGAGCGTACGGAGCTGGGAGCCCCAGCTCTGTGCCTTGCGCGGCGGCGGGGGCTCGGGAACGGCCCCTGTGGCGGGCATCCCGGCCCGTTGCATCGCGTCGGCGATGTACTGCCGGTGGAAGCGCGACGAGCGGTACTGCTCTGCCCAGTCCCGCCCGCGCTCGGTCTCGAAGGCCTCGAACGCCTCCGGCCACTGGTCGAATCCGAAGAAGCCAAGGGTGTCGTCCGGCGGCCCGAAGTAGGCGACGCGCCCACCGGGCGCGAGCACGAGCAGCCGGTCGCAGACGTCCAGGCTCAGCACGCTGTGCGTGACGACGATGACCGTACGGCCGTCGTCGGCGAGCCCGCGCAGCATGTGCATCACGGAACGGTCCATGCCCGGGTCGAGACCGGACGTCGGCTCGTCGAGGAAGAGCAACGACGGCTTGGTGAGCAGCTCCAGGGCCACGCTCACCCGCTTGCGCTGGCCGCCGGAGAGGCTGTGGATGGGCTGCTGCGCCCGCTCGACGAGGCCGAGTTCGCGGATCACCTCGTCCACCCGCGCCTTGCGTTCGGCGGCGGCCGTGTCCTCGGGGAAGCGCAGCTCGGCGGCGTAGGCGAGGGCCCGGCGCACGGTGAGCTGCAGATGGAGGATGTCGTCCTGCGGGACGAGGCCGATGCGCTGGCGGAGTTCCGCGTAGTCGCGGTAGAGGTCCCGGCCGTCGTAGAGGACCGTGCCGTGGTCGGCGGGACGCTGACCGGTGAGCGCGCCGAGCAGCGTCGACTTGCCCGCGCCGGACGGCCCGACCACCGCGAGCAGGCACTTCTGCCCGACGGGGAAGGACACCTCCTCCAGGAGCGTCTTCCGGCCGTGGTCGACCGTGACCGCGAGGTCCTGCACGTCGAGGGAGACCTCGCCGGTGTCGGTGAACTCGACGAGCTGTCCTCCGATGAGGCAGAACGCGGAGTGCCCGATGCCGACGATGTCGTCCGGGGTGACGCGGGCTTTGCCGACGGGGGCACCGTTGAGGAAGGTGCCGTTGTGGCTGCCGAGGTCCTGGATCCAGTACGTGCCGTCCTGGTGCGCCTGCAGTTCGGCGTGGCGCCGCGAGACGACGAGATCGTCGACGATCAGGTCGTTTTCGGGCGCCCGGCCGATCCG
The DNA here is from genome assembly GCF_042718575.1 of Streptomyces sp. NPDC058579. Lineage (NCBI taxonomy): Bacteria > Bacillati > Actinomycetota > Actinomycetes > Kitasatosporales > Streptomycetaceae > Streptomyces > Streptomyces sp. NPDC058579. The sequence continues at coordinate 9,180 of NZ_JBHXPI010000027.1, read as the reverse complement.
GACGGTGCGCGTCGGCAGCGGGTGCACGGATGTGGGCTGGCGGAACGTACCGGTCAGGGCTGGATGCGAGACCGAGGACGGCCGGGGCGGGGTGCGCGGCGGCGCGGGAGCCGGCGGCTCGGGAACCGGTACGGGAGGCGGCACCGGCGACGGTTCTGGACCCGGCATGGGGGGCGGTGGGGGTACGGGGGTTCCGGGGCCTGGCTCCCGTACGAAGGGCGCATCGGGCGCTTCGGGCGAAGGCGCTTGCGGTAGGGGTGCCTCCGGCACCGGGGTCTCGGGTGCCAGGGCAGCCGGGGCCGTCGCCGTGCCCGAGAGCACCGCGCGGGGGCCATCTCCGGGGTGCCCGAAGCGGATGACCGTCCCCGGGCCGACCTCGCGCACGGCGACGCGGTGGCTGTCCGCGTACGTTCCGTTGGTGCTGCCCTCGTCCTCGAGGGTCCAGTGGTCACCGACGGCCCGCAGGACCGCGTGGTGCCAGGAGGTGCGGTCGTCGTCGAGGACGATGTCGCTGGTGGGGTCGCGCCCGATGCGGTAGACCCGGCTCGGACTCATCACGGTTGCGTCCCCGTGTATCTCGAGGACGAGCTCGGGTGCGGCGGGCGCGACGGGCCGCTTTCCCATGCGTGAATTTTATCTTCCGGGGCCGATCCGTGCCTGCGAGGGCCGCCGGTATCGTGGGCGCCTCCAGCACCACCGAAGGAGGGCCCACCCGTGCCGAAAGGTGTCACCAAGCGTCGGCCCCGAACCAGAGCAGCCCTGCTCAAGGCCGCCCTGGAGACCTTCGCCGAGCACGGCTTCCACGCCACCTCCATCGAGCAGATCTGTGAGCGCGCCGGCTACACCCGGGGCGCGTACTACTCGAACTTCGCCAGCAAGGAAGAGCTCTTCCTCGCCCTCTTCGACGAGCACAGCGAACGGACCGTACGGCGGCTCGCGGAGGCCGTCGACACCCTCGCCGCCGAGGACTACACGCTGGAGCGGCTCGCCGAACTCGCCTCCCGGATCGAACCGGACGAGCGCGACTGGTACCTCGTCACCACCGAGTTCACCCTGCACGCCATCCGGGACCGGCAGGCGGCCTGGGTGCTCGCCCGGCACGACGCCCGGCTGCGGGCCGAGATCGCCCGGGGTCTGACGGCCGTACTGCGCAGGGCGGGACGTGAACTGACCGTGGACGCCGACAGGTTCGCCCGGATGCTGATCGCCCTGCGCGAGGGCGGACTCGCGCAGAGCTACGTCGAGCCCGAGGAGTTGCCCCCGGGCAGCCTGGAACGTGACTTCCTCGCGCCTCTGTTGGCGGCGTCGACCCGGGAGATCGGCGACAGCCGGTAACGGATCGGCCGGCGGATCGGTCAGTCGAAGAGGTCGGGGTCCGAGGCGGTGATCTGGTCCCACAGCGGACGGGCCTGGAACCAGCCGGCCAGGTGCGTGCCGACCTGGCCCCGGGTGACGAGCGCCGTCTCGCGGTCGATCAGCTGCGGCGTACCGGCGGCCATGGCCAACAGCTGGGCCTGGCAGGAGCGTTCCATGGTGACGAACCACCAGACGGCCTCGGCGACCGACTGCCCGACGGTGAGCAGCCCGTGGTTCTTGAGGATGACCGCCTTGTGTCCCGCGAGGGCCTTCGCGACGCGCTTGCCCTCGTCCAGTTCGTTGACGACGCCCCGGTAGTCGTCGTAGATCCCGTGGTCCTCGAAGAAGGCGCACGCGTCCTGCGTGATCGGCGCGAGGGGGATGCCGAGGCTGGAGAACGCCTTGCCGTGCAGCGAGTGCGAGTGCGCGGCGGCGACCGCGTCGGGCCGGGCCGCGTGCACCTGCGAGTGGATGACGAACGCGGCACGGTTCACGGGCCGGTTGCCGGAGAGCACGGTGCCCTCGTGGTCGACGAGGATCAGATCGGAGGCCTTGATCTGGCTGAAGCTCATCCCGAACGGGTTGACCCAGAAGGCGTCCGGGTTCTCCGGATCGCGGACGGTGATGTGCCCGGCGACCCCCTCGGAGAACCCGAACCGCCCGAAGAGCCGGAACCCTGCCGCGAGTTGCTCCTTGCGGTAGCGGCGCTCCTCCTCGACGGTCTCGAAGGTGGGCGGCAACGGAAGGGTGACCCCCTCGGGCAGCGGGCCCACGGCGGCGGCCAGGGCGGGCGGGAGAGTGCTCACGGGGCTCCTTACGACGGTGGCGACGCGATACGGCTTACGGGACGCGATGCCCGCCAGAAGATACAGAGATGTATCCGATTCGCCAATGGTTCGGCCATGCTTGCGGTGCGAGGGCGCTGGTGACTACGGTCCCCAGGGAAAGCGCTTACCGTCTGAGGGGGAGCTGACCTCGTGCCGAGTACCGACGTCCCGATCGACGTCCTGATCTACACCCGTACCGCCGGCTACCGCCACGACTCGATCCCGGCGGGCGCGAAGGCGCTGGTGGCGGTGGCGGAGGCGGCGGGGTACGAGGCCGAGGTGACCGAGGACCCGGGTGCCTTCACGGCGGAGCGGCTCGGGCGGTGCGCGGCGGTGGTCTTCCTCTCGACGACCGGCACGGTCCTGACCGAGTCGGCTCGTGCGGCCTTCGAGGCGTACGTCCTCGGGGGCGGCGGCTTCCTCGCGATCCACGCGGCGGCCAACGCGGAGCCCGACTGGCCGTTATACGGCGAACTGCTCGGCACCCGCTTCGACGGCCACCCGGAGATCCAGCCGGGCGTGGTGTGCGTGGACGCGCCCGACCACCCGGCGACGGCCGCGCTGCCGGGCCGCTGGGCCTGGACGGACGAGTGGTACAACTTCACGTCGAACCCCCGGAACGCCGGCGTACAGGTCCTTGCCCGCGCCGACGAGTCGACGTACCGGGGCGGAACGCTCGGCGCGGACCACCCCCTCGTCTGGTGCCGCGAGGCGGGCGAGGGCCGGGTCTTCTTCACGGCGCTCGGCCACGCGCCGGAGGCGTACGAGGACGAGACGTTCCGGGGCCATCTGGCAGGGGCGCTGGACTGGGTGTCGTCGGCGGCCGCGGGTGCTCCGCGCCCGACGCCGGGCCGGGACCTCTAGGGGGCGCCCCCAGGGGCCCCAGGGAGCCCAGGGGTCCCCGCCACCCCCTTCACCCCCGCGCCCCCTCCCCGATTGCGGTCCGGTCCTGGGCGCGGGAGGGTGCCTGTGGGGCGGACGGTCAGGAGGAGCTCAGATGGCGATCGCCACCGTAAACCCCACCACGGGCGAGACGCTGCGCACCTATGACGCGCACGGTCACGACGAGGTGGAGCGGCGCGTCGCCGCCTCGTACGAGACGTTCCGCCAGTACCGCGCCACCTCCTTCGCCGAGCGCGCCCGCCTCATGCGCCGGGCCGCCGACCTCCTCGACGAGGACGCCGAGGACGTCGCCCGCACGATGACCACCGAGATGGGCAAGACGATCAAGGCCGCCCGCGCCGAGGCAGCCAAGTGCGCCAAGGCGATGCGCTGGTACGCCGATCACGCCGAGGCGCTGCTCGCCGACGAGCACCCCGCCCCGGCCGACGTGCGGGACTCCGGCGCGGACGCCGCACGCGTCCACTACCGGCCTCTCGGCCCGATCCTCGCCGTCATGCCGTGGAACTTCCCGCTCTGGCAGGTCATCCGGTTCGCCGCGCCCGCGCTCATGGCCGGGAACACCGGACTCCTCAAGCACGCCTCCAACGTGCCGAGGACCGCCCTCTACCTCGGTGACCTCTTCCGCCGGGCCGGATTCCCCGAGGGCTGCTTCCAGACCCTCCTCATCGGCTCCGGCGCGGTCGAGGCGGTCCTGCGCGACCGCCGGGTCGTCGCCGCAACCCTCACCGGCAGCGAGCCGGCCGGCCGCTCGGTCGCCGCCATCGCGGGCGACGAGGTCAAGAAGACGGTCCTGGAGCTCGGCGGCAGCGACCCGTACATCGTCATGCCGTCCGCCGACGTCACCCGCGCCGTCAAGACCGCCGTCACCGCGCGCGTGCAGAACAACGGGCAGTCCTGCATCGCGGCCAAGCGGTTCATCGTCCACGGCGACGTCTACGACCACTTCGCCGAACGCTTCACGGCCGCCATGTCCGCGCTCACGGTCGGCGACCCCCTCGACGACGCGACCGACGTCGGCCCGCTCGCCACCGAACAGGGCCGCGCCGACCTGGAGGAACTCGTCGACGACGCCGTACGCAAGGGCGCCACGGTCCTCTGCGGCGGATCCCGCCCGCAGGACCGGTCGCGGGGCTGGTTCTACCTTCCGACCGTGCTGGCCGACATCACTCCCGACATGCGCGTCCATCAGGAGGAGGCCTTCGGCCCGGTCGCCACCCTCTACCAGGTCAGCGACATCGAGGAGGCCGTGGCCGTCGCCAACGACTCGCCGTTCGGGCTCAGTTCGAACGTGTGGACGCGCGACGACGCCGACATCGCTTTCTTCGTACGGGACTTGGAGGCGGGCGGCGTGTTCGTCAACGGGATGACGGCCTCCCACCCCGCGCTCCCGTTCGGCGGCGTGAAGCGCTCCGGCTACGGTCGTGAGCTCTCCGGCCACGGCATCCGCGAGTTCTGCAACGCGACGACCGTCTGGCAGCGGAGCTGACCACGCTTCCGGCGCCACCAATCCCTACTCGCCGCGCGTCCACGCCAACAGCTCGTCCGCCGACCAGGTGTTGATAACGCGCTCCGTCGGCACCTCGCACTCCTCCGCCCGCGCGCACCCGAAGATCTGCCACTCCAGCTGACCCGGCGCGTGCGCGTCCGTGTCCACCGCGAACCACACCCCCGCCTCCACGGCCTGGCGCAGCAGCCGGCGCGGCGGGTCGAGCCGCTCAGGGCGGCTGTTGATCTCCACCGCCGTCCCCGACTCCGCGCAGGCGGCGAAGACGCGCTCCGCGTCGAAGACCGACTCGGGCCGCAACCGTCCCCCGCTGACCAGCCGCCCGGTGCAGTGGCCGAGGACGTCCATCAGCGGATTGCGTACCGCCTTCTCCATCCGCCGGGTCATCGCCGGCGCGTCCATCCGCAGCTTCGAGTGCACGGAGCCGACCACCAGGTCAAGACGGTCGAGGAGCTCCGGCTCCTGGTCCAGCGAACCGTCCTCCAGGATGTCGCACTCGATCCCGGTCAGCAGCCGGAACGGTGCCCACTCCTCGTTCAGCCGCGCCACCACGTCCAGTTGCTCGCGCAGCCGCTCGGGCGACAGGCCGCGCGCCACCTTCAGGCTGGGGGAGTGATCGGTCAGGACCGCCCACTCGTGGCCGATCCGCGCGGCCGTGCGGCCCATGTCCTCGATCGGACTGCCGCCGTCGGACCACTCGGAGTGGAGATGGCAGTCGCCCCGCAGCGCCGCCCGCAGCGTCTCGCCACCGGTGACCTCGGGTACGGGGATCTCGGCCTCCAGGCGCGCCAGATACTCCGGAATCCGCCCCTCCAGGGCCTCCCGGATCACGGCGGCCGTCTTCGGGCCGATGCCCTTGACCGTCTCCAGCGTCCCGGCCGTCGCGCGCCGCTCGGCCTCACCGTCCGCCATGGCCGCGACGGCGGCGGACGCGGTACGGAACGCCCGTACGCGGTACGTGGGCGCCTGCGAGCGCTCAAGCAGGAAGGCGATCCGGTCCAGCGCCGCCACGGGGTCCATACCGGCTCTCTCCTTGCCCTCTCACCCTCGCCCGGTGGCGGCGGCGTGCACCGGGCCGATCTCGCACCACACCGCCTTGCCCTCGCCGCGCGGCTCCACTCCCCACCGCGACGCCAGCGCGTCGAGCAGCAGCAGCCCGCGCCCCGAGGTCGCCGCCTCGCCGGGCGTACGACGCCGGGGCCAGGCGCTCGACCGGTCCTGCACCGACAGCCGCACCCTGCGCACCGGCTCCGGCAGCACCTCCAGGGTGAGCACCGCACCGCCCTCCGTGTGCAGCAGTACGTTGACGAGCAGCTCACCCGTCAACAGCTCGGCGTCGTCGGCCAGTTCGGACATGTCCCAGTCCCGCAGCGCCTGGCCCACAGCGGCCCGCGCGTCCGAGAGGCCCTGCGGATCGGCCTGGTGGATGTACTGGTGGATGCGAGGCGCCCGCGGCGTCCCCGGGTCCGGGCTGCGCCGCAGCACCAGCAGGGCCACGTCGTCCCCGGCGCCCCAGCGCTCCCACAGCTGCTCCGACAGGTGGTCCGCGAGAGCCTCAGCCTGCGGCGGACCGGCGCTCATCGCCTCCGACAACGCGTCAAGACCGGCCTGGATGTCCGAGCCCGGCTGCTCGACCAGTCCGTCGGTGCACAGCACGAGCGTCTCGCCGGGGACGAGGTCGAGCCGGGTCTCCGGGAACTCCTCGTCCCCGAACACGGTCGCGAGCCCGAGCGGCAGCCCGCCCCGCAGCTTGGGCTGCCCGACGCGGCCGTCGGTGTGCCGGATCAGCGGCCCCAGGTGCCCGGCGCGTACGGCGCGCACGGTGCCGCTGCCCAGGTCGACCTGGGCGTACGTGCAGGTCGCGAAGCGGTTGGTGTCCAGCTCGGCGAGGAAGCGGGAGGCCCGGGCCAGGACGGTGGAGGGCGCGTGCCCCTCACCCGCGTACGCCCGCAGGGCGATCCGCAACTGCCCCATGATCGCGGCCGCGTGCGTGTCGTGCCCCTGGACGTCCCCGACCACGATCCCGACCCGGCCACGGGGCAGCGAGATCACGTCGTACCAGTCGCCGCCGACCTGCCGCCCGCTCCAGGCCGCGTGGTAGCGGACGGCGATCTCGCCGCCCGAGATCGCCGGGATACGGCGCGGCAGCATGGTCTCCTGCAACCCGGTGGCCAGCTCCCGCTCCTCGTCGAAGAGGATGGCGCGCTGGAGGGACTGCGCGACGATAGCGGCCAGGCCGAGCAACAGGTTGCGCTCGTCGGCGTTGAACGCGGAGCGGCGCCGGTAGAACAGCGCCATCCCGCCCAGGGACCGGGCCTGGGCGACCAGCGGCAGGTAGCAGGCGGACGTGAACTTCAGCCGGTCGACGTAGGGCGCCAGTTCCGGGTAGTCCCGCCCGAGGGTCGAGAACGCGGACACGAACCGCGGCCGGCCGCTCAGTACCGCCTCCGCCAGCGGCAGCCCCCGGTCGAGCCGGTGCGACCGGAAGTCGTTCAGGGCCTCCAGGGACTCCCCGCTGAGCGCGATGATGTTGAGCGAACCGTTCTCGACCAGGCCGAGCGCGAGCCCGTCCGCGCCGAGCCGGGCGAGCCCGCCGGGGCCGGTCATGGCCGCCGTCACGTCGTCGACGGTCACCGCCCGCGACAGCGCGTGCGTGGTCCGCTGGACGATGCTCGTCTGGACCTCGCGCCGCTTCTCCAGTTCGAGGATGAAGTCGGAGTGGGTGACCTCGGCGGTGGTGTCGCGGACGACGCCGACGATCCGGTGGGCCCGCTCGTCCGGCGTCCGCAGAATTCGCGCCTGGACGTGCGTCCACTGGGGTGTCCCGTCGTCGCCCACGATCCGGAACTGCGCGGTGTACGAGGTCTCGCCGCTGGTGATCGCCGCCCGCACGACCCCGTCGACCCGGGCGCGCTCCTCGGGGGCGAGGCGCCCGACGAGCGTGGCGGGGCGTCCGTCGAACTCGCTCGCGTCCAGCCCGAAGACCAGCAGCCCGGCCTCGTCGACGTCGATGGTGCCCGTGTCGAGGTCCCAGTCGAAGCTGCCGGTCCGATTCATGGCGAGCCGCTCGGTGGGCCCGATCTCGCCACTGCGCGTGCGCCGGTCGTCATCGGTCATCCTCACCATTGTCGAACCCGCACCCCTCCGACGCCATGGCGGCGACACACCGAGTGCCCGAGTTGTGACCGAGAGGGGCGCGTCAGAGGTGCGCGCCGTGGGCCGTGCGGGGGGCAGGGGTCGGAGGGGGAGCAGGGGTCGGGGGAGGTGGAGGGGTCGGAGGGGGCGCGGGTGTCGGGGGAGGTGCAGGGATCGGAGGGGGCGCGGGTGTCGGGGGAGGTGCAGGGGTGGAGAGGGCGCGGGTGTCGGGGGAGGCGCGGGGGTCGGAGAGGGCGCAGGAGTCGGAGGGGCGCAGGGGTCGCAGGGGGTCGGGGGTTGGTCGGGGGAGAATGGGCCGGTGATCATCCGGTACCGCGTCCTCGGCCCCTGCCAGGCCCTCCGGGCCGACGGCGGGGAGGCCGCGCTCAGCGGTGCCCGCCTCCGTGCCCTGCTGGCCGCGCTGGCGGGCGCGGCGGGACGCGTCGTACGGGCGGACGAGCTGATCGAGCTGATCTGGGAGGGCGACCCGCCGGGGAACGGCACGGAGGCGCTCCAGGCGCTGGTGGGGCGGCTCCGCCGGGTGCTGGGGCGGGAGGCGGTGGACTCGGTCGCCGGCGGGTACCGGCTCGCGGCGGGAGCCGAGGACGTGGACCTTTACGTGTTCGAGCGGCTGGCCGCCGAGGGCGCGGAGGCGCTGGCGGCCAGGGAGACGGCGCGGGCGGCTCGGCTGCTCGACGAGGCGCTCGGGCTGTGGCGCGGGCCGGCGCTCGCCGATCTGCCGGGCCGGGACGGCGACCCGGTCGTCGTGCGGGTGGAACAGCGCCACGCCCATGCCCGCAAGGACCGCCTCGCCGCCGAGGTGGCCCTCGGGCGGGCCGCGCCTGCCGTGGCGCCGCTGGAGGCCCTTGCGGCGGAGCGGCCCCTGGACGAGACCGTTCAGGCACTCCGCATCCGCGCGCTGCGGGCCGCCGGGCGCGGGGCCGAGGCGCTGCGCGTGTACGACGAGGTCCGCACCGTGCTCGCGGACCGCCTCGGGGCGGACCCGGGGGCGGAACTGCGGGACCTGCAAGCGGAGTTGCTGTCGGGTGATGAACCTCCGACCGTGGCGGTGCTGCCGCTCCGACTGCCCGCCCGGCCGACCTCCTTCGTCGGGAGGGAAGGGGAACTCGACGTTCTCGTAGCCGAGTTGGGGAAGCGTCGACTGGTCACCCTGATCGGACCGGGTGGGGTGGGGAAGACCAGGCTGGCCCTGGAGGCCGCCGACGCCGAGGCGTGGCGATGGCCGGGCGGGGTGGGGGCGGTCGAACTCGGCTCCGTACGCGCGGAGTCCGAGGTTCCGTCCGCTGTCCTCACCGCGCTCGGCGGCCGTGAGACCCAGTCGTGGGGAGCCACACCCAGGGACGCGCTGACCCGTCTCGTGGAGCACTGCGCGTCGCGCCGCCTGCTGCTGCTCCTGGACAACTGTGAGCATGTGATCGGCGCGGCGGCGGAGTT
>NZ_JBHXPI010000026.1:0-90615 GCF_042718575.1 Streptomyces sp. NPDC058579 | reverse complement strand
GGGTATCAACTAATCTGGCGTTGATTTTTGGCACGCTGTTGAGTTCTCAAGGAACGGACGCTTCCTTCGTACTCACCCTCTCGGGCTTTCCTCCGGGCTTTTCCCTTCGGTCTTTCGTGTTTCCAACCTTACCAGATCCTTTTCCGTTCCGTTTCCGGTTCGGATTTTGTTTCCGGTGGCCTGTTGGCTGCCTTTGCCTTTCGGCGTGTTCACTACTTTAGCCGAATTCCCCGGCGACTCATAATCGAGCCTTTCGGAACAGATTTCGGCATGCCGAAAACCGCACCCGTTGGGGTTCGTCGTAGGTAGTGGATGGCCGCTCCGAGGTGCTTGAACAAGCACTGCCCGTTTCAAGCGGCTCGCCTACGTTAGGCGTCCGAAGCACCCGAGTCAAGTCGGGTCAAGAGGGCCTCTTGCGTGGCGCGTGGGCGCGGTACGGGCTCACCGTCGGGTCCTCGTTGATCCAGAAGCGCCATGGGTGCGGGGCGCCGTCCCCTCCTACTCCCGTGCGCGGGCCGTTGCGGACCTGGTCAGGTGGGGGTGGGGTGCCGGTGAGGACAGAGAGAGGGGAATCGGGGCCGGCGCAGGTGTCCGTGCCGTTCAGGGAGAGGGCCACGTCGAGGGCCGTCGCCAGGCGGGCGGGGCCTTTGGCGAGTTCCGTGTCGTAGCGGGCCGAGAGTCGTCGGGTGCGGGCCTCGTCCGCGCCGGTCAGGATCCGGCCCGCGCGCAGGAGAACTCCGCTCGCATGGCCCTCGGGGCCGCACACCAGGTTGAGGCAGTGCCACATGCCGTACGTGAATCACCAAGCATGTATGTCGTTAGTCCGGCATCATCGGCAAGGCGACGACAAGCAGGAGACAAGCAGTGCGAGCGATCATCTACGCCAGGCTCAGCCCCACCCCGAGGGGCGAGGAGTCTAAGGGCGGGAACCTGACACAACAGGTCGAGTTGAGTCAGGCCCTGTGCGACCGGAACGGCTGGTCAGTCGTAGCCGTGATTGTCGAGAAGGACACATCAGCTTCGACCAAGCGGGGAGCCAAGCGAAGCGTCGAGTGGGAGCGCGTAAAGGCTTTGGTGAAGGACGGGAAGGCAGATGCCATCGTGTCTCGCCACTACGACCGCATGTACCGCACCCCCTGGGATCTTGAGGATCTGGTGGACCTGGCCGAGTCGACCGGTGTGACGCTGGCCGCCGCGCAGGCTCACGGAGTGCTTGACCTCTCCACTCCGTCCGGCCGTCTCGGCGCTCGCATCGGCGCTGTGGTGGCTCGCAACGAGACCGAGATGCGAGTGGAGCGTCAGGTACTCGGACACCAGCGGCGTAGAGAGTCGGGCAGGCCCTTCTGGAGCACTCGCCCCTTCGGTTTCGAACGCGACGGCGGGCACCGTGGGGCGGAGGCTGAAGCCCTACGGCAGGCGTACCGGGATGTCCTAACCGGTGTCTCCCTCTGGTCCATCGCGAAGGACTGGAACGCCCGTGGGCTACTCTCCCCGCACGGCAAGGAGTGGCGCAGCTCGAACCTTCGGGGTGTCCTCTTGAAGCCGAGGAACGCAGGAATACAGACCTACTCACAGTGGGTGGAGAAGCCGGACGGGAAGCGCGTGCGGCTGACCGAGGAGACTGGCTCAGGCAACTGGGAGGCCATCGTGTCCGAGGGCATGTTCCGGGCCTTGGTCCGCTACCTGAGCGATCCCGAGCGCAACACGGGCGGCGGCGGCAAGCGCAAGGCCCTGTTGTCTGGCGTGGTCCGCTGCTCGAAGTGTCAGGCCGTCGCCACTCAGGGGTGGAGCAAGAAGAACGCGGCAGGCGAGCGGTACCGCATCTACACCTGTTCAGGTGGCCGATGCATCACCTGTCCGGCCGACGCTCTTGACTCCTTCGTGGTCAGGAAGGTCATCGACAAGGCCGAGGAGTGGAACGCGGCACCGGCCACGGATGTCGCAGACGAGGAGCGAGAGGCCAAACTGCTGGCCGAGGAGACTGCCGCATCCGAGAGGCGCACAGCCCTGGCGGAGATGTTCGCTGTAGGGGACATCGACGCTTCGACCCTGCGGACGGGCATCGGCAGGTGTGACGCCGATCTGACCAAGATCCGGGCCGAGCTTGCAGACCTGGCAGCGAAGCGGGTGCGCGTCGACCTGGGTGACATCGAGTACCTGTGGGAGGAGTTGGACTACGAGGACCCCGAGCGGATCGATTACGTGCGGACCGTCGTCATGCAGGTCTGCGAGCGAGTCGAGCTGATGCCGCGCGGTCGAGGGGTCCGAGCCTTCAAGGCCGAGCACTGCCGGATCACGTTCCGGAACCCCTGAAATCCGATCACGGAGAGTCGAGTCGACCGCTGACGTAGGTGACTTCGGGCCCTGTCTGACGAGAGTCGGGCGGGGCCCTCCGTCGTAGGCGCAGCAACCACCCCTGTCGAACGGTCCAGATCGGGGCGCCCTTGACCCGCCCTGCCCAGCAGGGTGAAGGTCATGCAACCAGGCGCAACGCGCTCGACAGGGAGGGACCTCATGGCCTTACGGTTCGTTGGTAAAGATCCTGAGTCCGGAGATCACGGATCACCTGCTGTGTGGGTGGACCAGGAGTCGAAGGATCTTGTGATCCAGGGGTGGACAGCAGACGAGCAGACCACGGGCGAAAGCTCGCAGGATGTTCTGATCCCTGGGCATGAGTCGGTGATCAGGGTTCCGAAGCGGATGGTCCCGCTTCTCAGGGAGGCGCTTCGTGTCGCAGAGTCTGACTGACTTCTCTGACCTCATCAGGTCAGTGCGGGAGTCAGCCGTGCATCTTGAGATGCGCGACGGGTACGGCGTGGACAACGAGATCGAAGGCTTCTCCGCATGGAAGCAGGGGCACCGGCTGAACCCGGATGACCGGGCCTCATGGTGGCGTCCCTGGCTTGACCTTGTCCAGGAGGTGACGGCAAAGGGAGTGCTGATCCGACGGGCCCGCATCGTGTCCGAGCCGGTCAGCGACTACATCGCCTTCGAGCACTCAGGCACCTTCACGAACGTGGCGGCCGGCGAGCAGATTCGTTGGCTGCCCCGTCGCAGTGCCTCGGACCTTGCCCTGCCGGGCAACGACTTCTGGCTGTTCGACGGCAAGCTGGTCCAGTTCAACATCTTCGACGGGATCGGCCGGTGGGTTCACACCGACCAGACGGAAGCTCCTGATGTAGCCAAGCTGTGCGCGTCGGCGTTCGAAGCGGTGTGGGAGCGAGCCATCCCGCACGAGAAGTACGCCGTCTGAATCCTGACCGGTCAGCTCATGCCCTCGTCCCCGCTCTCCAGCGCGCAAGCCGCGCGCAACGCTGTTGCCACCCGCCTGCAAGGGTTGATGAAAGACGCGGGGCTCTCAGGGCATGAGCTGGCCGTTCGGTGCGGCTGGCACCGGGCGAAGTCCTCCCGCATCGCACGGGGCATCACCCCACCTTCGGACGCGGACATCCGCGCATGGTGCTCCGCGTGTGGAGCAGACGACCAGGCGGCCGACATAGTCGCCGCGTCGCGGAACGCCGAGTCCATGTACGTGGAGTGGAAGCAGATCCACAAGGACGGTATGCGGCGGGTCCATGAGCAGACTGTCCCGCTCTACCAGCGGACCCGCTCCTTTCGCGTCTACGCCTCGAACGTGATGCCGGGCATGCTCCAGACCGCCGGTTACGCGACAGGGCTTCTGAGGGCCATCACGGCGTTTCAGGGGACGCCGGACGATGTGGCCGATGCGGTGACTGCCAGGCTCGACAGGTCGCGGGTGATCCGTGAAGGGGACCACCGCTTCGCGCTGCTCCTCGAAGAGACGGTTCTCCACTACCGGGTCTGCGATGACGAAGCCATGCGTGACCAGCTTGAGCATCTGCTCACTGTCATGCGTCGGCCGAACGTGGCGCTCGGCATCATCCCGAAGCAGGCGCGCCGCACGGTGTGGCCGCTCGAAGCGTTCTATGCCTTCGACGATCGGCAAGTGGCGGTCGAGACGCTGACGGCTGAGATCAACCTGACCACCCCTGGGGAGATCCGTACTTACCTGCGGGCCTTCGCTGAGCTGTCCCGTGTGGCTGTGCGAGGCGAGCCCGCGCGGGTTCTGATCACTGACGCGCTTTCCACGCTCGGGTAATCCTGTGCAACGCCGTGCAACAACGTGGAGTCGTACGCCCCTCGGTCTCTAGCGTCGTCCGTACACCGAGCTACGCGGAGGCGGCGACATGGCAACGGCGAACGAGACGGCCCCGGATCACGGCGTAGTGGAGTACGTGACCTATGTGCCCTCGGGGCACAGGTGCTCCGCGTGCATGCGCCCTGTGAAGCCCTTGGAGGCTGTCCGTCGCAGCGTCGTGGACCGGTCGTCCGGGCCACCCCTCACCACGTATCGCCATGCCAACGACTGCCCCAAGTCCGTGGCTGCCTGATGGAGATGCAGACCTGGAGAGACTCGCGGGCCAAGGCGACTGAAGCAGCCGAGTCCCTCCGCGCGGCTCTCGCCGCCCTGGGTGTCCCCGAAAGCGCGTGGAGCAGCGTGCGTCCCGTGGTGACCCACAGCGGGGGCGCGTACGTCCATCTCGGCATGATCCGCGCTGACGCGGTCGAGCGAATCGCGGTGGCGCTCACGGTCCCCTCGGCGAAGTGAAGCGGGCATCACCCCTTGTTCTTCCCGCCGGATTCCCGGCGGGTGTTCCCGAGTAGAGAGGTAAGTCCGATGGTGGAAGAGAACACCGGATCGGTGACCCCCGAGAGGGGTGGCCTGCTCGTCGCGAAGCGCAAGATCGTGGCCGCGCGGACGCGGACCGAGCAGGAGTCCGACAACACCAGTGGCCGTTCCGACGGCAACGACTAGCGGGGTAGCCCACGATGCTCGATGAAGTCTCGTGGGCGGGGCGTCTGGGTGGGGACACGTTCCTCACCCGGACGTACCACCGCTCCTACGCGCACATGCCTAGCACCGCCGGTACGGCGGACCTGTTCTCCTGGGACGACCTGAATCGGATCATCGCCACGCAGCGACTGGAGCCGCCCCGGCTGCGCCTGTCCCTCGACGGCGAGATGGTCCCCCTTCACCGCTACGCGATCCCGACCACGAACCGCCGCGCGGTCTCTTGGTCCCGCATCCAGCCGGCGGAATTCCACGCCCAGCTCAGGGACGGGGCATCGCTGGTTCTGGACTCGGTAGAGAAGATCCACCCGGCGGTGGGTGCGGCTGCCGAAGGTCTCGAACGGTTCCTCGGCACGTCCGTACAGGCCAACGCGTACGCGTCCTGGACCGACCGGGAGGGCTTCGGCCTGCACTGGGACGATCACGACGTGGTGGTGGTGCAGGTTCACGGCTCGAAGCGGTGGCACTTGTACGGCTCCACCCGAGAGGCTCCGACCTTCCGGGACGTGGAGTCTCCGGAGACGCCCGAGGGTGACCCGGTAGCCGACATCGTTCTGTCTCCGGGTGATGTGCTCTACCTGCCTCGCGGCTGGTGGCACGCGGTCACCGCTGACCAAGGGACGGAGTCGCTGCACCTGACGTTCGGCATGGTTCCGCACACGGGCGCGGACCTCATGCTCTGGGTCGTGGATCAACTCCGGTCGTCTCTCGCACTGCGCAAGGACGTCCCGCGGTTTTTGCCCCTGGCGGAACAGTCGGACTTCATCGCCGCCTTGCGCGGTGAGGTGCTCAACATGATGGCGGACCCTCGGTTGGTGGAGCGGTGGGCGGAGTCCATCGACACGACCGACCTCGGCCACGCGATCCCCTCCCTGCCCTACGTGGACGGGTTGCCCGCACAACGGGGGATCACGGTCAAGGTGACCACCTCTCGGGGCCGCCTGACGGCGAACGATGGACATGGCACGGTCACGTTCTCTGCGGCCGGTACAGCGTGGGACTTCGCCGAGTCGGCCGCGCCTGCACTGAGCACGCTGCTGACAGGTGCGCCCGTCACGCTTGGGGACATGGCCGACTGTGCGGGACTGGAGGTCAAGGACGTGGCCGAGCTTGTCTCGGCTCTCATAGAGGGGCACGTCGTATCGGTCGTGGGGACAGCGCTGTGACGGCCGTGCTGTCCCTGGGGACGTACCGCGTGCGTGCCGTGGGTCAGGCGGCACGCACCGCCCTGGCTGCGGGTAGTCCGTGGGTGGACACGGCACCCAACTACGCCCACGGCTACGCACACGAGGGGCTGCGCCCGGTACTGCGGACGTACCCGACCGTGCGGGTAGCGACGAAGGCGGGGTACTTCACGGGCAAGCAAGGCCACGCCGCTCAGGCTGAGAAGGTGCTCAGCCGGGAAGAGGCGTCCAGTGGGCACAGCCTTGATCCGCACTTCGTTCGATGGCAGACGGAGCGTTCGTTGGCCGTGCTCGGCCGCGCGGACATCGTGTTCGTGCACAACCCTGAGCACCACGGGCACGGCCTCGACCGTGCCGCTCTGCACGGGCGTGTACGGGAAGCGTTCGCCGTGTTGGAGGAGTACGCCCAGGCTGGCCGGATCGGCGGTTACGGGGTAGCTACGTGGTCGGGTCTGACCTCCGAAGCGTTCACGGTCCCCGAGCTGCTCGGCCTGGCCCGAGAGGCAGCGGGCTCGGTAGAGCACCACCTCACGGGCTTGCAGATGCCGGTCAGCCTGATCATGGACGACGTGATCAGACAGGCGCTCAACAGCGTTGGACCGCTGATGGACGCGAAAGACGCGGGGCTCATCACGTTCGGGTCTGCTCCCTTGCACGGCGGCGAACTGCTCAGTGCCATGACACCGGAACTGGTGGACTTCATCCGCCCCGGCCTGTCGCCAGCAGCCGCTGCTCTGCTAGCTGCCGGATCGTGCCCCGGCCTGGATGTGGTCCTGACTTCTGCGAGCACCCGCGAGCACTGGGACGATGCGGCGAAAGCTCTGGCTGCCCCTCTGACGGCCGGAGAACTCAGGAAGGTGACCGATGAACTCTCCTCCGAGTGAGGACGTACAGACCCTGATGGAAGCCGCCCACGACCGGGCGGCGAAGGCTCTGGCCCTGACGTGCACGGGCCCGCTGGCATGGGGATTCCAAGGTGTCACCCTCGGCCGGAGGGCAGGGGACCGATGGCTACGGGTGAGCCGCACCGCCGAGAGGAACGCGGGCAGGAAGCGGGGGGAGGGGATCATCGGCGCGTCTCTGCTGGTGCCTGACGCTGTCCCGCGTCCACGCCTGTACGTGGTGCACGACTGGACTGACGGCGAGTGGGCGTTCGAGGCGGAAGCCTTCGACTACGTGACCCAACCCGTTGTGTCCCCGGACCGGGCAGACCTAGACCATGACCCCGGCTTGCCTGACGCGTGGTGGGATGACCTGTGCCGGGCGCTTGGCCTGCTGAGCGAAGCGGACGGAGTGAGAGTCACCGTCCGGGACGAGTGGATAGAACGCGCCTTCCCTCAGTTCCTCGGCATCCCTGTCCCGGGCAAGGTGGAGCGGGTGTCAGGGCACGGTGATCTGCACTGGGGCAACCTCACGGCCATGCCCCTGAACCTGCTGGACTGGGAGCGGTGGGGCCTGGTGCCCCTCGGCTTCGACGCGGGTCTACTCCACGCCAACAGCCTGCTGGTACCAGGCGTCGCGGACCGCATCCGGAAGGAGTTCGCTTCGATCCTGGACAGTCCAGCCGGCCGAATCGGCGAACTCTCAGCCGTGGCGGAGGTGCTGCAAGCCGTAGCCCGTGGTTGGTACCCCGAGCTTGCTCCCCGTCTGCGTGCCCACGCGGAAGCACTCACGGGCGTGAGCCCGCCGGTACCCGCCCACTCTGAGCTCACGGGCTGAGAGCCTGCCCCGTTCGGGTGAGCCGGAGCCCTTTCGGGTTTGTGCGATGAAGCTACTCGGGTAGACGGTCGTCAGCCCTTCTCCTCGGGGAGGGGCCTGCTGCCCTTGTGTGACCGCCGACACGCACGGGGGCAGCAGGAGGCCCCGTCAGGCGCTGTCTCCCAGGTGGCGGTAGAGCGTGGCCCGGTGGATTCCCAAGCCCTTAGCGATGGCTGTAACGCTCTCCCCCTTGGCGTGGCGGGCGCGGGCTACGGCTAGCTTGTCGTCATCCATGACGGAGGGACGCCCTCCGACGTTGCCCTTACGGGCGGCAGCTTCGAGACCTTCCATGGTCTTTTCCCGGATGCCTTCCCGCTCGACCTCCGCACTGACCGCCAAGACTGCGAACACGATGGCACCTGCGCCGTTCGGGTCGTAGATCCCTTGGAGGGGACCGGAGAGGAGTTCCAGTTGGATGCCGTCTGCCTGGAGGGTGGACGAGAGGGTCATCAACTCGGCTGCGCTGCGGGCGAGACGCTTCATCTCCAGCACTGACAGGATGACCGGCTGCCCAGGGGCGGCCTGCTTGATCTCCCTTGCCAGTGTGAGGGCCTTCTCCAGTTCCGGCCGCTCCTTCACCCGGCTACTGATTTTCTCCGAGAACACGCGGGTGCAGTTGGCTCGGGCGAGCGCGTCCAACTGGGACTGGAGTTCCTGACTGGCGGTCGACGTGCGGGCGTAGCCAAGCCGGATCGCTGCGCCCGGTATGGCGTCGGGTACCTGGGGGACGGGTGCGCCTTCCGTCCACCGCTTGCCGGGGTTGCGATCGGCCGGGGTCTTCACGGTGAGTTCCGCCTTCAAGGCGGGCACGAGGGCGAAGCGCCCCGTGTGGTAGCTGGACGCCACCTTGCCTGCACCGGTGCGGCACGGGCTTCCTGCTGGTGCCTGGCACTTCGGGCAGGCGTGACGCTCGACCTGATCGGCCGGAGTGTTCGTGGTCATGCCGAGACTGTCGCACATACGTGTCGCGAAAGCTAGCTCGGGACAGGGTCTTTCGCGACGGGTTACGCGACAGTCGGGCGGGGGCGAAACGGACACGGGTCGGAGCGTGACGCACTGTCGCGCAACCGACCGTTTACGCGACACCCTGTCGGTTGCCCTGGTGGGTGCTGTCGCACCCTGCGGAAGTCTGCCTGTGCTGCCCAGCGTGAGGCGCTGTGCGCCTGCCTCCCGGCCTGCTGGCCAGCGCTCGACCGCAGGCGGGCAGTCGCCCTGTCGGGCGCTCTGGTCGGCGCAGAGCCGTACGTCTGTCGACGGCAGGCAGAGGCGGGCCAGGCAGGCGACGGCGAACGGGTGGGGGTATGACCCCCGGAGGGGGCAGGTTCGGACCGCCTAGTCTTAGCAGCTCAAATCGTGCCACGGTTTCAGAGTCTTTCGGGCTGGCCCTGACCCTCCGGTCGGCTGCGGGATAGTGCCAGGTCACAGGCTTATTCCTGCCCTACTGGCAACGGCGGAACAGTGCAAAGAACGAAGCCTTTCGCCTTGCGTCTGGAGGCTTCGCCAGGTGGCCGCGTTGCGGCCCAAGAGAGCTAGCTGCCTACTCCTTCGCCGTAGCCCTGCTCCCGGAGGGCGCTGCCGCGCCCCATCTCCCTTCGCCACTGACAGGCTTGAGACTGTGCAGTTCTCCAGTGGTCTGCGTGCTGGTCGGCCGGAGGCCGCCAGTGTCAGAGGACTGACGTACTTAGAGAGGGAGGAGCGAGGCTTGCCGAGCGGAGCGAGGTAGTGGTGGTGGTTCTTTCTCTATAAGGGGGCAGGACCACCACCACCAACACTCAGACGGCGCGAAGCGTGTGGACGGACCAGCGTCCCTCGATGTGGGTGACCACCTTCATGAGTTCCTTGCGGACGTGGTCGACGCTCTTGCCCAGGTCCGGCGCGTACCGCTTGGCCAGGCCGTTGTGCGTCGTGTCCTCCGGCTGCTCCCGGATGATCCGATCGGCGAGGCCGGACTTCCAGTCCATCTCGTCGCGCTTTGTGACCCGCAGGTCCGTGCCTTCCCGCTCCCACACCGGGACTTCGCTGTCCGCGCTGGCACGGCGCACGGTGACCCGCAGGTCCCGGTCTTCCCTGGCCCGGTTGATGGCTGTCTGGATACGGAGTCCATGCCTGTTCGACTTGCGCAGGGCGATGACGCCGCGAGCCCCGCCGGCCATGGCTCGTCCCCCGATAGGGGCGGACGCGGTGGTCGCTCCCTCGCCCGCCTTGGCAGTGTGGGTGATGAGGAGAACGGGGATGCCTGCGCGGCTGATGGGCTTGAGGTCATCGATGAGGCGCTGTGCGACAACGGATGAGGCGATGTCTTCACCGGAGGCAAGGGAGCCGACGACGTTGTCCAGGACGAACAGGTCCGCGCCGATGGACAAGAGGTCTTCGAGGACCCCAGCCCAGTAGCCGGGCGCTCCGGTGTGCTCCACGGGGAAGATGGTCACGGCTTCGTCGGGCACGGTGTCGAGTAGGCGTTCCTTCAGTTCCTCTTCCGCACCGTCGTCAGTGAGACCGAACACGACGTGCCGCACCGTGCGGTGCACGGGCAGACCAAGGAACTCTGCTTCACCGTTTACGAGGGCGGCGACCATGCCAGCAGACAGCAGGGTCTTGCCTGCCTTCGGTTCTCCGGCAAGAACAGTGATCCGGCTGGTGAGCAGATCACCGATGAGGAACGACTCCTCGTACGAGACGCGGTCGATCTGCTGGAGCTTGCGCCCCTTGTCCTTGATAGCTCCCACTGGGTAGCCGCCTTTCCTGTGCGGCGCACGCTGGTGCGCCAGTGACCCCCGCCGGACGGCGGGACATGTGCCTCCCTCTCTTCGCGGGGGTGGACCGGCCAGGGCTGGCACGGTCTCTTCACAGGAGCGCCCAGGGCTTGCGGCCTGGACTCGGTCTCGTGCAGTCGGGAGCGACGGCGGCGACCTAGGCGGGGATTCTACATGGAGGAGGGAAGCCCGTTCAGGGAGCCGTCACGTGTGGTGCCGCCCAAGGCGCACAGCGGCTCAGGCTTCGGCGGACGGTTTGGCTCTCGGGCTCAGTCGGTAGGCCGAGACCGTCGGATCACCGGCGAGGTAGAACCGGTGTTGCCAGTCGTGGGCCTTGCTCACTCCTACCCGAGGGCCAACCTGGATGAGCGAGGCAGGTACCGACTCACCCTCGGACAGCACGACCGAGGTACCTGTCAGGAGTTCCGCGCCGTTGTGCCCTCCCGTGATGCCGAGTGCCTGGCAGAAGTTCCCCGGACCTCGGGCAAGACGTGGACCCTCAACCCTCTCCCCTCGTCGCTTGCGTGCCAGGTCTTCCCCCTCGATGACCCTGCCTCCCCGGATGAGGACGGCCGAGGCGATGCCGTCCGTCCCGGTGACGACGTTGGCGCACCAGTGGAGACCGTGGGACCGGTAGACGTACAGGTGTCCTGCGGGTCCGAACATGACGGCGTTACGGGGTGTCTGGCCTCGGTAGGCATGGGAAGCTGGGTCGGCCGTACCGGAGTACGCCTCAGTCTCCGTGATGGCGATGCTCACGGTTCCCTCGGAGGTCTTGCAGGTGAGGACGCTTCCGAGCAGCTTAGGGGCGACCTCTTCGGCCGGATAGGCGAGGAGATCAACGTTCATGCTGACCGCCTTGACATGCCGTAGGTGAAGTAGACGTACGCGTGTCCGGGCGGGCCGAACATGACCGCGTTGCGGGCGGTGCGGCCGCGGAAGGCGTGCGAGCCGGGGTCGATCGCGCCGGCGTACGCCTCGACCTCCGTGAGGCGGAGTTCGATGCGGCCTGTCTTCGATGTACGGACGAGAGTGCGGCCCAGGAGATCGGGGGCTACTTCAAGGACGGGGCGGTCGAAGAAGGCCCGCGGGAGCGGCGTACGGTCGGGGCTCTCGCTCATGGCGTCCGAGCGTACGGGGAACCGGCTACGGTCGTCGCGCGTATGTAGAGGTCAAGGCCAAGCAGGTCCAAGAGGGAGTGTTCATGGGATTCAAGAAGCTGCTCGCGAGCCTGGGTGCCGGGGGCGCGTCCGTGGAGACGGTGCTCACCGAGGAGAACGTCGTTCCTGGTGGGGTAGTCCAGGGCGAGGTCCGGATCCAGGGCGGTTCGGTCGATCAGCAGATCGAGGGTCTTTCCGTCGGCCTGCAGGCGCGGGTCGAGGTCGAGGGCAACGACCAGGAGATCAAGCAGGACATCGAGTTCGTCAAGATCCGCCTCGGCGGTGCGTTCACGGTTCAGGCCGGCGCGGTGCACGTGGTGCCGTTCGGTCTGGAGATTCCCTGGGAGACGCCGGTCACGGCCATCGCGGGGCAGCAGCTGCGCGGGATGAACATCGGCGTGACCACCGAGCTGGAGATCGCCCGCGCGGTGGACTCCGGTGACCTGGACCCGATCAACGTGCACCCGCTGCCGGCGCAGCAGGCGATCCTGGACGCCTTCATCCAGCTGGGCTTCCGCTTCAAGAACGCGGACATGGAGCGCGGGCACATCCGGGGGACCCGGCAGAAGCTGCCGTTCTACCAGGAGATCGAGTTCTTCCCGCCGCAGCAGTACCGCGGCCTGAACCAGGTAGAGATCAGCTTCGTCGCGGACGACCGTGAGATGGACGTCGTCCTGGAGATGGACAAGAAGCCGGGGCTCTTCAGCGCGGGCAGCGACTCGTTCCGTTCCTTCAAGGTCGGGCTGAACGACTTCCACACCACCGACTGGGCTGCCTACCTCAACCAGTGGCTCGCCGTCGTCGGTGGCAAGCGCAACTGGGCCTAGGCTCGGCCCCGTACAGCAGGTCAGGCGATACGGAGGTACAGACGTGGCCGAGGGGAAGAGGGCTCCGCTCCCTCATGACTTCCATCCGCCGGTGCCGGCGTTCACCGTGGTGAGCGACGACATCGTGCCGGGCGGTGTGCTGAAGGACGCGCAGGTGTACGCCGAGGGGAACACCTCGCCGCAGCTGCGCTGGGAGGGGTTCCCGGCGGACGCGAAGAGCTTCGCCGTCACCTGCTTCGATCCGGACGCGCCGACGGGCAGCGGTTTCTGGCACTGGGTGCTGTTCGACATCCCCGCGTCGGTGACCGAGCTGCCGGTGGGCGCGGGGTCGGGGTCGTTCGAGGGGCTGCCGGCCGGTGCCGTGCATGTCCGTAACGACTACGGCTCCCGGGACTTCGGCGGTGCCGCTCCCCCGGCCGGCGACGGTCCGCACCGGTACGTCTTCACCGTGTACGCCGTGGACCGGGAGAAGCTCGGTCCTGACGCCGACGCCTCGCCCGCTGTGGTCGGTTTCCATCTGCGGTTCCACGCGCCGGCGCGCGCCCAGCTGATCGGCGAGTACGAGGTCCCCGCGTAGCTCAGCTGAGCGTTCGTTTGTTGTTTGCCCGCTTCTGGTCTTGGAGAGATCAGAAGCGGGCATCTTTCGTTGCACGGTAATTGCGTTGTCCAACCCGGCGCGCCCGGCCACAGTTGATCCAAGCCTGGAGCCCCGCGACGGGGCTGGGCCGGCACACGGGAGGTGGGCACAATGCGGGACACGCTGGTACTGAACGCGAGCTTCGAGCCGCTGTCGACGGTCACACTCAACCGTGCGGTGGTGCTTGTCCTCCAGGACAAGGCCGTCGTCGAGCAGGAACACCCCGAGCTGCGTATGCGTGGTGCCGCCGTCGACATTCCCGTGCCTCGGGTCATCAGGCTCTGCCGCTATGTCCGGGTGCCGTTCCGAAGACAGGCTCCGTGGTCGAGGCGGGGTGTGCTGATCAGGGACCAGCACCGGTGCGCGTACTGCGGGCGGCGGGCGACGACCGTGGACCACGTGGTGCCGCGGGCGCATGGTGGTGGGGACAGCTGGCTGAACACGGTGGCGTCCTGCGCCGAGGACAACCACCGCAAGGCGGACCGGACCCCGGAGCAGGCGGGGATGCCGCTGCTGCACGAGCCGTTCGTGCCGACTCCGGCGGACGCGATGCTGCTGGCGATGCAGGCGGGTGAGCGGTCCGAGCTGCCGGAGTGGCTGGCCAGTTCGGCGGCGTGAGTCCGTACGTACGTAAGTCTGTGTGTACGCAGGTCTGTACGTCCGTAGGGCCCGTTCCTGTTGTCGGGGAACGGGCCTTTGTCGTTCAGCGGAGCAGTAGTTGCACGATCGCGACCGTGCCGATGGCGACGATGAAGCCGCGCAGGACCGGCGGCGGGAGGCGGCGGCCGACCTTGGCGCCGATCTGGCCGCCTATGGCGGAGCCGACGGCGATGAGGACGACGGCGGTCCAGTCGAATTCGGCGACGAAGAGGAAGAAGAGCGCGGCGATGCTGTTGACGATCGCGGCGAGGACGTTCTTGACGGCGTTGAGGCGCTGGAGGGTGTCCGTGAGGAGCATGCCCATGAGGGCGAGGTAGATGATCCCCTGGGCGGCGGTGAAGTAGCCGCCGTAGACGCTGGCGAGGAGCAGTCCGGTCATGAGGAGCGGGCCGCCGTCGGGGTCTCCCTCCTTGCCTTCACGTGCGCGGCGGGCCTGGACGGCCTTGGAGAGCCTCGGCTGGAGGATGACGAGGACCAGGGCGAGGGCGACGAGGACGGGGACGATGGTCTCGAACGCGCGGGGCGGGAGCCACAGCAGGAGGATCGCTCCGCCGAGTCCGCCGATCGCGGCGACGGTGCCGAGGCGCAGGATGCGGCGGCGCTGGCCCTTGAGTTCCTCGCGGTAGCCGATGGCTCCGCTGATGGAGCCGGGGATGAGGCCGAGGGCGTTGGAGACGGTGGCGGTGACCGGAGGGAGTCCGGTGAGGAGGAGGACCGGGAACGTGATGAGCGTTCCCGATCCGACGATCGTGTTGATGGTGCCGGCGCCGACGCCGGCCGCGAAGACTGCCAGGACTTCCCAGATGGACAACGCCATCTCCTTACAGGATCAGTGGCTCGCCTCCCCGCCCTGACGGCCGTCGGGGTCGAGGGGCTCGCACCGATCATGCACGATTACGTGTACGTGTCAGTCAACCGGGGGCTGTTCCCGGCGCTCCGTACCCGTGTTGAAGCCGGGTGCTCCACTGCCGAGGTTGCCGAAGGCGCCGGAGAGGCCCTTGAGCGCGTCACCGATCTCGCTGGGCACGATCCAGAGCTTGTTGGCGTCGCCCTCGGCGATCTTCGGGAGCATCTGGAGGTACTGGTACGAGAGGAGCTTCTGGTCCGGGTCGCCGGCGTGGATGGCCTCGAAGACCGTACGGACGGCCTGGGCCTCGCCCTCGGCGCGCAGGGCGGCGGCCTTGGCCTCGCCCTCGGCGCGGAGGATCGCGGACTGCTTCTCGCCCTCGGCGGTGAGGATCTGGGACTGGCGGATGCCCTCGGCGGTGAGGATCGCGGCGCGCTTGTCGCGGTCGGCGCGCATCTGCTTCTCCATCGAGTCCTGGATGGAGGTCGGCGGCTCGATGGCCTTGAGCTCGACGCGGTTGACGCGGATGCCCCACTTGCCGGTGGCCTCGTCGAGGACGCCGCGCAGGGCCGCGTTGATCTCCTCGCGGGAGGTGAGGGTCCGCTCCAGGTCCATGCCGCCGATGATGTTGCGGAGGGTGGTGACGGTGAGCTGCTCGATGGCCTGGATGTAGCTGGCGACCTCGTAGGTCGCGGCCCGGGCGTCGGTCACCTGGTAGTAGATGACGGTGTCGATGTTGACGACCAGGTTGTCCTGGGTGATCACCGGCTGGGGCGGGAAGGGGACGACCTGTTCACGGAG
This sequence comes from Streptomyces sp. NPDC058579, assembly GCF_042718575.1. Classification (NCBI taxonomy): domain Bacteria; kingdom Bacillati; phylum Actinomycetota; class Actinomycetes; order Kitasatosporales; family Streptomycetaceae; genus Streptomyces; species Streptomyces sp. NPDC058579. The sequence continues at coordinate 75,115 of NZ_JBHXPI010000026.1, read as the reverse complement.
GTCGATGCGGTTGCGGATCGAGTCGATGAACGGGACGACGATGTTCAGGCCGGCGTTGAGCGTGCGGGTGTAGCGGCCGAACCGCTCGACGATCGCGGCGCTCGCCTGTGGGATGACCTGGATCGTCTTGATCAGTGCGATGAAGACAAGCACCACCAGAATGATCAGGACGATGATGATTGCTGACATCGTGTTCCCTGTGCCCTTCGCTGCCGGTTCGCTGGCGGGTGTGCCGGATGTGCCGGGTTGATCTGATGATCGAGTTTCCCAGAACGCGGGCCGTGGTGGGGGCCGTTCGGGCAAGAGGTCCGATGGTCACATGTCACATGACCACGGCGGTCGCTCCGTCGATGTCGACCACGTCGACCTGGTCGCCCGGTTCGAAGCTCTGGCCGGCGTCGAGCGCGCGCGCCGACCAGACCTCGCCGGCGAGCTTGATGCGGCCGCCGGCGCCGTCGACCCGTTCCAGGACGACGGCCTGACGGCCTTTCAGGGCGTCGATGCCGGTGGCGAGCCGGGGTGGTCCGTTGCGGTGCCGGGCCGCGATGGGGCGGACCACGGCGAGCAGCGCGACGGAGACGACGACGAAGACGATCACCTGCGCGACGATGCCGAAGCCGAGAGCCGCGGTCACGGCTCCGGCGATCGCTCCGACGGAGAACATGCCGAACTCGGGCATCGCGGTGAGGACGAGCGGAATGCCCAGTCCCACGGCGCCGATCAGCCACCAGACCCATGCGTCGATGTCCACGTGGTCATGGTAGGGCGGTGGGGTGGAGTCGGACAGGGCGCGGAGCTGTGCGGTCTCGGCGCCCCGCCGTCACTTCAGCGGCAGGCCCTGTGCGGTGTAGCGCTCGCCGTTGCGCTCGACGAGGAGCGGGAGGCCGAAGCAGAGGGAGAGGTTGCGGGAGGTGAGCTCGGTCTCCATGGGGCCGGCGGCGAGCACCTTGCCCTGACGGATCATCAGGACGTGGGTGAAGCCGGGCGCGATCTCCTCGACGTGGTGGGTGACCATGATCATGGAGGGGGCGTACGGGTCGCGGGCGAGCCGGCCGAGGCGGCGGACGAGGTCCTCGCGGCCGCCGAGGTCGAGACCGGCGGCGGGCTCGTCGAGGAGGAGGAGCTCGGGGTCGGTCATCATCGCGCGGGCGATCATGGTGCGCTTGCGCTCGCCCTCGGAGAGGGTCCCGAACTTGCGGTCCAGGTACTCGGTCATGCCGAGGCGGTCGAGGAAGGCGCGGGCGCGCTCCTCGTCGACGGCGTCGTAGTCCTCGTGCCAGGTGGCGGTCATGCCGTACGCGGCGGTGAGGACGGTCTGGAGGACGGTCTGGCGCTTGGGGAGCTTCTCCGCCATGGCGATGCCGGCCATGCCGATGCGGGGTCGGAGGTCGAAGACGTCGACCTTGCCGAGCTGCTCGTCGAGGATCTTGGCCGAGCCGGTGGTGGGGAAGAGGTAGCTGGAGGCGATGTTGAGGAGGGTGGTCTTGCCGGCGCCGTTGGGGCCGAGGATGACCCACCTCTCGCCCTCCTTGACCGACCAGGAGACATCGTCCACCAGAGCCCGTCCGTCGCGGACCACGGATACGTCCACCAGCTCCAGTACATCGCTCATGAGCGCGTTGTCTCCCCTTGCGGTCGAGTCGTGTCGTCGCCTTGCGCCGGTGGGCGCGGCGTCCAGGGAAAACCTACGCCACTGCCGGAGCGGGCCGGTCGTTAGGTCCGGATACTTCCCCGCAACGGCTCGGGGAGGCCCCGGGGCGCCCCTAGGCTTGGGGCATGCTTTCGGAACCACGCTCAGGACGGCTGGCCGCTTGGGGCAATGCCCTGTTGGCCGGATCGGTGTCGCCGGACGACGCGGCGCTCGCGATTGTCGGGGACGACGCGGTGCACCGTGTGGAGGGGCTTCCGGGCGAGGCGGGGCCGGTCGGTCTGACGCTGGCGCTCGGGCGGCTGCGGCGGCTCGGGGTCAGCGGGTGGCGGGTGGCGCTGCCGGCGCCGGGGCATCCGCTGGGGCTGAGCGGGCCGCCGGACTTCAACGCGCGGGCGCTGGAGGCGGAGGAGGCGGTGGTCGGTTTCGGCGCGCCGTACGGTCTCGTGCCGGAGGTCACGGAGGCGGGTCCCGTGGGTGACCTGCACGTGGAGGTGGTCTGGCGGTGTCTGACCGTGCGCGAGGCGCCGCCGGCGGACGTGCCGTCGCTCGGTGAGGCGGAGCGGGAGCTCGCGGAGGCGCTGCGCGAGGCGACGGCGGTCCTGACCAAGCTGGACGTGGCGGCCTCGGGCCCGCTGGCGGACGCGGCCCGTGACGCGTACCGGGCTCGGGCGGAGGCGGGCCGCGAGGTCCTCGCTCCGGGCTATCCGGCGCGTGCGGTACGGGTGTTGGAGCTGGCCCAGCGGATCGGCCTGCTGATCGACGTGGCGTACGACCACGGCCACGGCGGCGCGGTGAGCGCCTCGGAGATGGCGGCTCGGGGGGCTGCGCTGCGGCCGGTGGAGCGGGTGGCTCGGCGGGCGCAGGTGGCGGCGTACAACGCTTACGTGGAGGAGCGGGAACGGGAGCGGTGAGCGCTCGGGAGCGACGCCGACGGAGGGAGTCCGGCGCAGCGACCCGAAGCCCGCGAGGCGCCCCCGGCGCCTAGCGGTGCGAGGGTCGCGTCGAGAGCGGGACATGGAGCAGCCCGGCCGCCGGGGGATCGTCCGGGGCCGGGCTGGTCGGTGGGCGTCGTCAGAGGTTGACGGAGCCGTTTCCGAAGGCCGGGTTGAGCAGGCCGATCACGTTGACCGTGTTGCCGGTGGCGTTCACGGGGATGTGGACCGGGACCTGCACGAGGTTGCCGGAGCCGACGCCCGGCGACTCGAGGGCCTTGCCGTGCGCGTCCGCGCCGTGGGCGGAGGCGACACCCGCACCGGCGGCGACGATGCCACCCGCGACGAGGGTGAGGGCAGCGGCCTTCTTCAGGTTGTTCACTTCAGGATCCTCCTGGTCTTCGCTGCGGCCGGCCGCCGCAGCACGCCATGGAGAACGCCCCCGCGCCCGCCGGGTTGCGCCGAACGGGGGACATACACCCGACGGTATGACCATGGGAACGGAGTTGCCCCTTCCGTCACACCAGTCTCACCGGCTCAGGCCGTGCCGCACCGCCCACAGCGCCGCCTGCGTACGGTCCGCCAGGTCGAGCTTCATCAGGATGTTCGAGACGTGCGTCTTGACCGTCTTCTCCGAGAGGACGAGCGCCCGGGCGATCTCGCGGTTCGACCGGCCGTCGGCGATCAGGCCGAGCACCTCCTGCTCCCGCTCTGTGAGCGTCGTCCCGCGCCCCGTACCGCCGTGCCCGTCCTCCTGGGAGAGCAGCGCCGTCGCGACCTCCGGCTGGAGCAGCACGTGGCCCGCGTGGACGGAGCGGATCGCCCCGGCCAGGGCGTCCGGGTCCACGTCCTTGTAGACGTATCCCGAGGCGCCGGCGCGCAGCGCGGGGACGACCGTGCGCTGCTCGGTGAAGCTGGTGACGATGAGGACCTTCGCCGGGTTCGCCAGCTCGCGGAGCTTCCGGAGCGCCTCGATGCCGTCCATGCCCGGCATCTTGACGTCCATCAGGATCACGTCGGGCCGCAGCTCCTCCGCCCGTGCGACGCCCTCGGCGCCGTCGGAGGCCTCCCCCACGACCTCTATGCCGTCCTGGACCTCCAGAAAGGTCCGCAGGCCGCGCCGGACCACCTGGTGGTCGTCGACGAGCAGGACGCGGATGACGGTGTCAGCCACCGGGAACCTCCATCTCGATCGTGGTGCCTCGGCCCGGCTCCGACGTCACGGTGAGCGCGCCGCCGACGCCGCCCGCCCGGTCCCGCATGGAGACCAGGCCGAGGTGCCGGCCCGCCCGGCGGACCGTACGGGGGTCAAAGCCCTTGCCGTCGTCGGCGACGGTGAGCAGCGCGCCCTGGCCGTGCCGGACCAGGGAGACCGCGACCCGCTCCGGCTCCGCGTGCCGCAGCGCGTTGTGCAGGGCCTCCTGGGCGACCCGGAGCATGGCCTCCTCCTGGGCGGCGGGCAGGGCACGCACCCCGGAGCTCTCGAACGTGACCCGGGCGGTGTGGGCCCGGTCCAGGACCTGGATCTGCGTACGGAGGGTGTGGACGAGGCCGTCCTCGTCCAGGGCGGCGGGGCGCAGCTCGACGACGGCGGCGCGCAGCTCGTCCGCGGCCTCGGCGGCGAGCACGGCGACCTGCTGGAGCTCGCCCTTGGCGCGGGCCGGGTCGCGGTCGACGAGGGCGGCGGCGGCCTGGGCGGTCAGCCGGAGCGAGAAGAGCTTCTGGCTGACCGCGTCGTGCAGCTCGTGGGCGAGCCGCGAGCGCTCCTCGGCGATGGTGAGCTCCCGGCTGCGTTCGTAGAGCCGGGCGTTGGTCAGGGCGATGGCGGCGTGCTGGGCGAGGATCGAGAGCAGCTCCTCGTCCTCCTCCGTGAAGCCGCAGCCGCCCTCCGGCTTCGGGCAGCGCTTGTTGGCGAGGAAGAGCGCGCCGATGGTCTCGTCGCCGTCCCGGACGGGCAGGCCGAGGAAGTCGGACATGTCCGGGTGGGCGGCCGGCCAGCCCTCGAAGCGGGGGTCCTCGCGGACGTCGGCGAGGCGCTCGGGCTCGGCCTTGTGGAGCATCGACGCGAGGATGCCGTGCTGGCGGGGCAGCGGGCCGATCGCCCGCCACTGCTCGTCGCTGACGCCGTCCACGACGAACTGGGCGAAGCCGCCGTGGTCGTCCGGCACGCCCAGCGCCGCGTACTCCGCGTCGAGCAGCTCGCGGGCGGAGGCCACGATCGTCTTGAGGACGTCGCGCACCTCCAGCTGGCGGCTCATCTCCAGGAGCGCGGTGCTCACGGCGGCGAGGCCGGAGCTCGGTCGGTGACTCATGGAGCAACCGTACCGGTGGGTTGTGACAGTCCGTATCCGTCCGGGGACGGCGCTCTCCTAGGACCACGGGACTAGGCCGAAGTGCCTTGTGCGGTCGGGGCCCGCGGACGAGGCGGCGGGCCGGTCGGCGGTCGGAGGCTGGAGCCATCGGTTGCAGAGAGGGGATGGCTGTCATGACTGTCGCGATCATCACGGGGGCGTCGAAGGGGCTTGGGCGGGCGCTCGCCGGGGCGCTGGCCGGGCGGGGCTGGGACCTGGTGCTCGACGCTCGGACGGAGAAGGTGCTCCAGGAGAGCGCGGAGGCGGCACGCGCGCGTGGGGCGCGGGTCGTGGCGCTGCCCGGGGACGTGACCGACGCCGCGCACCGCCGGGAGCTTGTGGCGGCCGCGCGGGAGCTGGGTGGGCTCGATCTGCTGGTGAGCAACGCGAGCGCGCTGGGGGCCGAGCCGCTGGTGCGCCTGGAGGCGCTGTCGCCGGACGGCCTGCGGGCGGCCCTGGAGACCAACGTCGTGGCCGCGCTGGGTCTCGTACAGGAGGCGCTGCCGGTGCTGCGGGAGAGCGGGGCGGGGACGGTCGTGACGGTGAGTTCGGACGCGGCGGCCGAGGCGTACGAGACGTGGGGCGGGTACGGGGCGTCCAAGGCGGCGCTCGACCAGCTGGCGGCCGTGCTGGCCGTGGAGGAGCCGGGGCTGCGGGTGTGGGCGGTGGATCCGGGTGACATGGCGACGGATCTGTACGCGGCGGCCGTCCCCGGCGACGAGGACTCCCGGCCGGCTCCGGAGTCGGTGGTGCCGGGGTTCCTCGCGCTGCTCGACCGCAGGCCCGCGAGCGGGCGGTACGCGGCGACGGATCTCGCGGGCGTCGGGGCTGGCGGGATCGTCGGGACTGCCGGGACTGCCGGGGCCACCGGGACCCTCGGGGCGCTCCGGGCGGAGGGCGGTCGGTGAGCGTGCTTGAGAGCCTCGGGGTGCCCGCGGAGCTGTCGGCGCGGGTGCCGGCCGAGCAGCGCGGGGCCGGGCGGGGGCGGGACGACGTACGGCTGATGGTGTCCCGGGGCACGGAGGTGGCGCACCACGCCTTCCGTGAGCTGCCGGGGCGGCTGCGGGCCGGGGACGTGCTCGTCGTGAACACGAGCGCCACGCTGCCGGCCGCGGTCACCGGGCGGCTGGGGGCGGAGGGCGGAGGGGAGCCGGTCGTCGCGCACTTCTCGACGCGCGGGGACGACGGCCGCTGGGCGGTCGAGCTGAGGGCGCCGGACGGGCGGGGCAGTACCCGGCCGCGGCCGGGCGGTCCGGCGGGGGTGGTCGTACGGCTGCCGGGAGGCGCCGGTCTCGTCCTGGACGAGCCGCTGGCCCCCGGGGCCGCCCGGCTCTGGTGGGCGCGGGTGGACACGCCCGTACCGGCCCTGCTGGCGCGGTACGGGCGGCCGATCCGGTACGGGTACACGGAGCGGGACCAGCCCCTGTCCGCGTACCAGACGGTCTTCGCGCTGCCCTCCCCCGACGGCGCGGGCTCGGCGGAGATGCCGAGCGCCGGGCGGCCCTTCACGGCCCGGCTGGTGACGGAGCTGGTGAGCCGGGGGATCCAGTTCGCCCCGCTCACCCTTCATACGGGCGTGGCGTCGGCGGAGGCGCACGAGCCTCCGTACCCGGAGCGGTACGCGGTGCCGGCGGCCACGGCACGCCTGGTGAACGCGGCCCGGGCGGGTGGGGGCCGCGCGATCGCGGTGGGGACCACGGCCGTCCGGGCGCTGGAGTCGGCGGCGGACGACCGGGGTGTGGTGCGGGCCGCGGCGGGGTGGACGGACCTCGTGGTGACCCCGGCGCGCGGGGTGCGGGTGGTGGACGGGCTGCTGACCGGGCTGCACGAGCCCCGGGCCTCGCATCTGCTGATGCTGGAGGCGATCGCCGGGCGGCCCGCGCTGGACCGCGCCTATACCGAGGCCGTACGCGCGCTCTACCTCTGGCACGAGTTCGGGGACGTCCATCTCCTCCTCCCGGAGGAGGGCCCTCACTGAGTGCATTGCTCAAGCAACGTCTGGTGAGTTCGTTACATGCCCGATGTGAGCCCGGGCATAGGACCCAGGTCACTTACGAAGACCCCTAGTGGTTCCGAGATGGTGCCGAAACGGGCAGATGGGGACTGTATGGACGGGTCCCGGGTGGGTTTGGGTGGCCGGTGCACGGGTCCCTGATCCACTACCCGGGATCGTACGTCACACCTTTGCCACAGGATTTTGCTGCCGCTAAGAATTGCGTTCGTCGCCGCCGAGCAGGCGCAGCGCCGCCCCGGCCTGAGCGACCCCCTGCGATTCGAAGAGGTAGTCCTACATGTCTGCGAACACTCCCGGCAACTATCGCCTGAAGAAGACGCACAAGGCTTCCCTTGCCGGCGTTGCCGCCCTTGGCGCCGTCGCCCTCGGCGTCACCCTGGTCCCCGGCAACGCCGCCGCCGAGACCGAGCCCCAGGCGCTCAGCAACACGCAGCAGGTCGCTCTCGCCTACGACGCGAACAGCCCGCAGGCCAAGGCGCTGCACACCAGCCTCACCGAGCAGCAGAGCGCCCTCAGCCTGAAGGCCAAGGCCGACGCCGAGGCGAAGGCCAAGGTCGCCGCCGCGGCCAAGGCGAAGGCCGACGCGAAGGCCAAGGCCGACGCCAAGGCGAAGGCCGAGGCCAAGGCCAAGGCCGACGCGAAGAAGCGCGCCGCCGAGGCGAAGGCGGCCGCGAGCCGTGCCGCCGCCCGCAAGCCGGTCTTCGCGAACAACCTCGACGGCTGGATCCGCGAGGCCCTGTTCATCATGGACAAGCACGACATTCCGGGCACGTACAACGGCCTGCACAAGAACATCATGCGTGAGTCCAGCGGTAACCCGCGGGCCATCAACAACTGGGACATCAACGCCATCAACGGCGTCCCGTCGAAGGGCCTGCTGCAGGTCATCTACCCGACCTTCAAGGCCTACCACATCCCCGGCACCAAGTTCGACCAGTACGACCCGGTCGCCAACCTCGTCGCCGCCGCCAACTACGCGGCCGACCGTTACGGCTCGATCGACAACGTCAACAGCGCGTACTGATCCGTCCAGGCTTCCAGGACAGACGCCGAAGGGCGGCACCCCGTGCGGGGTGCCGCCCTTCGGCGTACATGGAGTCACGCGGTCACGGTGACGCCGTCACTTGCGCATGACCTCGGGCTCGTGGCGGCGCAGCAGGCGCGCCACGGCGAAGGCGCAGACGACGCCGATGAGCACCAGGACCGTGAGGTTGAAGCCCCACTGGCCGGCCGTGTGGTCCCACAGCGGGTCCAGGTTGGTCGGGTCCTTGGGGTCCCACGGCGGCATCAGGTGCGCGAGGTCCAGCGTCGAGCCCGCCGCGGCGATGGCCCAGCGCGAGGGCATCAGCCAGGCGAACTGCTCCAGGCCGGGCGATCCGTACACCTGGAAGAGGATGCCGGTGAAGACGACCTGGACGATCGCGAACATCACGAGCAGCGGCATGGTCTTCTCGGCGGTCTTCACCAGCGAGGAGATGACCAGGCCGAACATCATCGAGGTGAAGCCGAGCGCGATGATCGTGACGCAGAGCTCGACGGCCGGCGGCATGACCAGGCCCTCTTCTGGCAGCTCGCGGGTGGCGAAGCCGATGCCGCAGATGATCACGCCCTGGAAGGCGGTGATCAGGCCGAGGACGATGACCTTGGACATCAGGTACGCCGAGCGGGACAGGCCGGTGGCCCGCTCCCGTTCGTAGATGACCCGTTCCTTGATCAGCTCTCGTACGGAGTTGGCGGCGCCGCTGAAGCACATGCCGACCGCGAGGATCAGCATGATCGTGCCCGCGTCTCCGTTGAAGCGGGAGGGCGGGGTGGGCTTGCCGAGGCCGAAGTCGGCGGGAATGACGACCGAGACCGCGCCGAGGACGGCGGGCAGGATCACCATCAGGCCCAGGAAGCCCTTGTCGGAGGCGATCACCGAGGAGTAGCGGCGGATCAGGGTCCACAGCTGCGAGCCCCAGCCCTGCGGCTTGGGCGGCCTGGCCATCGCCTGCTGCGGCACCTGGACGGGCTGGGCGGCGACGGCGTCGATGTCCGCGGCGTACATCTGGTAGTGCTGCGAGCCCTTCCAGCGGCCCGCCCAGTCGTAGTCGCGGTAGTTCTCGAAGGCGGAGAAGACGTCGGCCCAGGTGGAGTAGCCGAAGAAGTTCAGCGCCTCCTCCGGCGGGCCGAAGTAGGCCACCGAACCGCCGGGCGCCATCACGAGCAGCTTGTCGCAGAGGCCGAGCTCGGCCACCGAGTGCGTGACGACGAGGACCGTGCGGCCGTCGTCGGCGAGGCCGCGGAGCAGCTGCATGACGTCGCGGTCCATGCCCGGGTCGAGGCCGGAGGTCGGCTCGTCCAGGAAGATCAGCGACGGCTTGGTGAGGAGCTCCAGGGCCACCGAGACACGCTTGCGCTGGCCACCGGAGAGGGAAGTGACCTTCTTCTCCTTGTGGATGTCGAGCTTCAGCTCGCGCAGCACCTCGTCGATGCGGGCCTCGCGCTCGGCCGGCGCGGTGTCGCCGGGGAAGCGGAGCTTGGCCGCGTAGCGCAGCGCCTTCTGGACGGTCAGCTCCTTGTGCAGGATGTCGTCCTGCGGGACCAGACCGATGCGCTGGCGCAGCTCGGCGAACTGCTTGTAGAGGCTCCGGTTGTCGTAGAGGACGTCGCCCTCGTTGGCCGGGCGGTAGCCGGTGAGGGCCTTGAGCAGGGTCGACTTGCCGGAGCCGGAGGGGCCGATGACTCCGATGAGCGACTTCTCCGGGACGCCGAAGGTGACGTCCTTGAGGATCTGCTTGCCACCGTCGACCGTGACGGTGAGGTGGCGGGCCGAGAAGGAGACCTCGCCGGTGTCGACGAACTCCTCGAGCTGGCCGCCGACCATGCGGAAGGTCGAGTGGCCGACGCCGACGATGTCGTTGGGGCCGATGAGGACGGAGCCGCCCTTGGCGATCGGCTGACCGTTGACGTACGTGCCGTTGTGCGAGCCGAGGTCGCGGATCTCGAACCGGCCGTCGGGCGTCGCGTGGAACTCGGCGTGGTGGCGCGAGACCTGGAGGTCGGAGACGACCAGTTCGTTCTCGAGCGCACGACCGATGCGCATGACGTGGCCCAGGGCGAGCTGGTGGAACGTCGTCGGGCTGCGGTCGCCGTAGACCGGTGGCGCCCCCGCGGCGCCGCCACCCTGGGCGGGGACCTTCGGGGCCGCCTGCTGGTGCGGGACCTGCGGCGGCTGTTGCTGCCAGCCCTGCGGCTGCTGGTGCTGCGGCTGCTGCGGCGGGGCCTGGTGCGTGGCCCAGTCGGCCTGCGCGGCGGCTGCCTGCTGGGCGTTCGGGGCGGCGTGGGCCGGCTGCTGCGCGGGCTGCTGATGGGCCGGCGCCTGCTGCTGTGCGGCCGTGGCGGCGAGATTCAGCCGCGGGCCGTCGGTCGCGTTGCCGAGGTGAACGGCGGAGCCCGGGCCGATCTCCATCTGGTGGATCCGCTGCCCCTGCACGAAGGTGCCGTTGGTCGAGCCGTGGTCCTCGATGACCCAACTCCGGCCGCCCCAGCTGATGGTGGCGTGTCGCCACGAGACCCTGGCGTCGTCGATCACCAGGTCGCCCTGCGGATCACGTCCCAGGGTGTACGACCTGGACGGATCGAGGGTCCAGGTCCTTCCGTTCAATTCCAGTACGAGTTCTTGCACTCCATGCCCCACTACTTGTCCCCCGATGTACCCCCGTCGACGGGGGCTTAGGGATGGCGAACATCGGGGGGAACTATTTCAGGCCGGACCCGTACTCCGAAAGTCGGGCCGTGTGAAGACCCCGCAGAGGGGTACCTGTCCGCCACGCGGGACGGGGTGACCGGTGGCACCCGGTGCCCGATACGGTGGAAGCACCATGAGCGCATCGCAGACCTCAGACGTTCCCACTCTTCTCGTCAAGATCTTCGGGAAGGACCGTCCCGGGATCACCGCCGGACTCTTCGACACCCTCGCCGCCTACTCCGTCGACGTCGTGGACATCGAGCAGGTCGTCTCCCGCGGCCGGCTCGTGCTGTGCGCGCTCGTCACCGAGCCGACCGTCGCCTCCCAGGGGGAGCTCCGGGCGACCGTGCACAGCTGGGCGGAGTCGCTCAAGCTCCAGGCCGAGATCATCTCCGGCACCGGTGACAACCGTCCGCGCGGCGTCGGCCGCTCGCACGTCACCGTGCTCGGGCACCCGCTGACCGCCGAGCAGACCGCCGCCATAACGGCGAGGATCGCCGAGAGCGGCGGCAACATCGACCGTATCTTCCGGCTGGCGAAGTACCCGGTGACGGCCGTCGAGTTCGCCGTCTCGGGCTGCGAGACCGGGCCGCTGCGGACCGCCCTGGCCACCCAGGCGCACGGAATCGGCGTGGACGTGGCCGTCGTCTCGGCCGGGCTGCACCGCCGCGCCCAGCGCCTTGTCGTCATGGACGTGGACTCCACGCTCATCCAGGACGAGGTGATCGAGCTCTTCGCGGCGCACGCGGGGTGCGAGGAGCAGGTCGCCGAGGTCACCGCGGCGGCGATGCGCGGCGAGCTGGACTTCGAGCAGTCGCTGCACGCGCGGGTGGCCCTGCTGGCCGGGCTCGACGCCTCGGTGGTGGACAAGGTCCGCGCCGAGGTACGGATGACACCGGGCGCCCGCACCCTGATCCGTACGCTCAAGCGGCTCGGCTTCCAGGTCGGTGTGGTGTCGGGCGGCTTCACCCAGGTCACGGACGACCTCAAGGAGCGTCTCGGCCTCGACTTCGCCTCGGCCAACACCCTTGAGGTGGTGGACGGGAAGCTGACCGGCCGGGTCACCGGCGACATCGTGGACCGGGCGGGCAAGGCGCGGCTGCTGCGCCGGTTCGCGGCGGAGGCGGGCGTGCCGCTCTCCCAGACCGTGGCGATCGGTGACGGCGCGAACGACCTGGACATGCTGAACACGGCCGGGCTCGGGGTGGCCTTCAACGCCAAGCCGGTCGTACGGCAGGCCGCCCACACGGCGGTCAACGTCCCGTTCCTCGACACCGTCCTGTACCTCCTGGGGATCACCCGGGAAGAGGTCGAGGCGGCGGACGGCGACGAGGATCTGCTGCACTGACCCGTCCTCGTACGGACGGCGGAAGGCCCGGTCACCGAGCGGTGACCGGGCCTTCGGCTCTCTTCCGGCCTCTGGGTGGGGAGGGATCAGTCGTGCGGTGCCCAGTAGTCGACCAGGGTGCCCACGCCGGGCTCCACGGACTTCCAGGAGCCCTGGAAGGAGACGACGGAGAAGGCGGCGGTCGGGAAGCCGCCCCGGTTCATCCGGACGAGCGAGTCGCCCTCGGCCTCGCCCACGAGGACCTCGGAGAGCGCGTGCATGCCGGGGTTGTGGCCGATGACGACGAGGGACCGCACGTCGTCGGGGACCTCGTTGAGCAGGGCGATCAGCTCGCCGGGCGAGGCCTCGTACAGCCGCTCCTCGTACACGGTCCTGGGGCGGTGCGGCAGCTCCTGCACGGCCAGCTTCCAGGTCTCGCGGGTCCTGGCGGCGGTCGAGCAGAGGGCCAGATCGAAGGCGATCCCGGTGTCGGCGAGCCTGCGGCCGGCCACGGGGGCATCCGTGCGGCCGCGCTCGGCGAGCGGGCGCTCGTGGTCGGACACCTGGGGCCAGTCGGCCTTGGCGTGCCGGAGCAGCACGATCCTGCGGGGTTCGGGGGATCCGGGGGATGTCCCTCCGGAAGACGCTGCGACGCTCATGGGTTCCAGCTTCCCATGAAACGGGCTGGCGGGCGCAGGGTGTTGGCCCGCCTGCGGGAGGTTGGAAGCGGGCCGGTGGGGGCGGACGGTGGGGGTGCGAGTGGGCGGCGGAGGCGTGCGGGGTCTGCCGGTGAAGGCAGGCGGGCTCAGTGGGGCAGCGACTGCTGGATCTGCTCCAGGAGGCGGCCGACCGTGGGGTCGCCACCGGCGGCGGGGCCGCCGCCCGCGCCCGCTATGAGCAGGAAGAGCGCGACGAACGCGGCGACCGGCAGGACCAGCGCCCACCAGGGCAGCCGGGTGTCGACGCCGGCGGCGGACGGGGACCCGACGGACGGGGACGGGGTCCTGGTGTGCGTACGGGCCGACATGGCCGCCTCCGTGGGTCGGGACGACGTCCGCAGCGGGTGACTGCGGCGATGTCTCCACGCTACGGAGCGGCGAGGTCCCAGCCCATCCGGTGATCCACCTACTTCACCCTGACACTCACCCCCTAGGGGATGGAGGGGTTAACCCCACCAACCCCACCACGAGTCGGACGGGGTCGGGGGATCACGGCGAGGCGATCGTGGCGATGACGGCGATGACGACCGAGATCCCGAGCATCGCGCCGAGCACGAGCAGGAGCTTCTTCTGGCCGTTCTGGGGGTTCGGGTCGAGCACTGGCATGGAGACAGTCTCGCATCTCAGCATTCGTCCTCGACGGTCCGGTCCCGTCCGGCGAGGGTGCCGATGATCATCTGCGGGATCATCAGCCCGGCCATCAGCGCGATGGGCAGGCCCCAGCCGCCGCTGTGCTGGTAGAGGACGCCGACGAGGAGCGGGCCCGGGATGGAGATGAGGTAGCCGACGCTCTGGGCGAAGGCGGAGAGCCGTACGACGCCGGCGCCGGTGCGGGAGCGCAGCCCGATCATGGTGAGGGCGAGCGGGAAGGCGCAGTTGGAGACGCCGAGGAGCAGCGCCCAGGCCCAGGCTCCCGCCGCCGGGGCGAGGAAGAGGCCGCTGTAGCCGACGAGGCCGCACAGGCCGAGGGCGATCGCGATCGGGCCCTGGGTCTTGAGCCGGGTCGCGAGGCCGGGGATGACGAAGGCGAGCGGGACGCCCATGACCATCGTGACGGCGAGCAGCACACCGGCCGTGCCGGCGGGGACGCCCGCGTCGCGGAAGATCTGCGGCATCCAGCCCATGGTGATGTACGCGCCGGTGGCCTGGAGGCCGAAGAAGGCGCCGAGCGCCCAGGCGGTGCGGCTCCGGGTGATCCGGAGCGGGGCGCTCGCGGAGGCGCTGCCCACCGCGCTGCCCACCGCGGCGCCCGCCGCGCTCCCGGCCCCCGGTCCCCCGGTCTCCGCCGCCGGCACGGTCGTCGCCGACCGCGCCCGGTCGCGGACGAGCGGGATCCAGGGCAGGACCGCGAGGGCGGCGAGGGCCGCCCAGAGGCCCAGCCCGGCCCGCCAACTGCCGCCGAGCGCCTGGGTCATGGGCACGGTCGCGGCGGCGGCAAGGGAGGTGCCGAGGGCGAGCGCCATCGAGTAGAGCCCGGTCATGGTGCCGACGCGGCCGGGGAAGTACCGCTTGACGATGACGGGCATGAGGACGTTGCTGACGGCTATGCCCATGAGGGCGAGGGCGCTGGCGGCGAGGAAGCCGACGGTGCCTGAGGCGAAGGGGCGCACGGCCAGGCCCGCGAAGATCGCCACCATGCCGGCGCAGACGACGGCCGAGGCGCCGAAGCGGCGGGCGAGGCGGGGCGCGGTGATGCCGAAGATCGCGAAGCAGAGCGGAGGTACGGAGGTGAGGACGCCGGCCACGCTGCCGCTCATGTGGAGCCCCTCGCGGACCTCTTCGAGGAGGGCGCCGAGGCTGGTGATGGCGGGGCGGAGGTTGACGGCGGCGAGCACGAGTCCGACGACGACGAGCCGGGTCACCCACAGAGTCGACCGGTCCTGTGCGGGAGAATCCGCGGTGGTGGCGGCCGTGCCGGAGGCGGGGGTACGGGCCGGCGGTACGGCGGTCGTGAGGGTCTTCGGCTCGTCAGGCATGGCGCCATCATAGAATCATGGGATGATTGGTTGTCCAATCTGGAACTCCCGTCCGGAACCATCCGGAAGCGGGCGACGAACCGATCCGGAACCGTCCGGACCCCTCCGGACCGAAAGACAAGGTGCTTCATGGCGCTCGGCTCTCCCCGGCGTTCCGGGCTCTCCGATCAGGTGATCACCGAGCTCCGGAACCAGATCACCTCCGGTGAATGGCCGGTCGGGTCCCGGATCCCGACCGAACCGGAGCTGGTCGAGCAGCTGGGCGTGGCCCGCAACACCGTGCGCGAGGCGGTGCGCGCGCTCGCGCACAACGGACTGCTCGACATCCGGCAGGGCTCGGGGACCTATGTGGTCGCGACGAGCGAACTGGCCGGAGTCATGCACCGCCGGTTCGCCGACTCCGACCCCCGCCACATCGCGGAGCTGCGCTCCACGCTGGAGTCCTCGGCGGCGGGACTCGCGGCACACCGGCGCACCGACCGCGACCTGAAGCAGCTGGACGCCCTGCTCGCGGGCCGCGAGGAGGCCTGGACCTCGGGCGACGCCGAGCGGTTCGTGATGGCGGACGGGGCCTTCCACCACGCGGTGGTGGTCGCCTCGCACAACGAGGTGCTGACCGAGCTCTACGCCGACCTCGGCCACGTCCTGCGGCAGTGGCTGCGCGACGACGTGGGCCAGGAGCTGCGTCCTGAGCACCACATGGACCACGCGCGCCTGGTGGAGGCGATCCGGGCCGGCGACGCGGAGACGGCGGCGGCGGAGGCGGCCGGCTATCCGTTCATGTGCCTCAGGGACCTGGGGCCGGTGGCGTGGGCGGGACCGATGACGGGGGCGGCCCGGCCGGCTGGTGCGTGAGCCAGGCGGACTTGACCTCCTTCCAGCAGCGGGCCGTGAGCTGGGCGTAGGCGGTCGCGCCGACGTCGACGGGCGCACTGTCGGTGTCCACGTCCCACCAGCGCTCGCACTCGACGTGCAGCCGGACGCGGTCGGTGGCCGGGTACGGGTTCTGGCAGTGGGCGGTGACGCGGGAGCCCTCGACGACCGTCCGGCAGGAGGCCCCGAAGTCCTCGGCGTCCCGGGCGACCGGCGCGGGTACCTCCTCGGTCGGGGCGGGGGCGGCACGGACCTCCGCGGCTATCCCGAGCCCGGTGAGGAGTACGGCGGCCGAGGCGAGAGCGGCGGCCCTGCGGTGCGGCACGCGCATGCCCGTACCTCCTCCCCATCAGTAGCCGGATATCCCGCTCTGGACCAGTCTGGGGTGGTTCGCCGGAGTTTTCGACTCGGGCGCGGGCCCTCGGGTACGACGAAGGCCGGGCGCCCCTGAGAGGGGCGACCCGGCCTTTCGTACCGCCGTACGGGTGAGTGCTCAGGCGCCGATCGCGTGCAGACCGCCGTCGACGTGGACGATCTCGCCCGTGGTCTTCGGGAACCAGTCGGAGAGCAGCGCCACGATGGCACGGCCGGCCGGCTCCGGGTCGGCGAGGTCCCACTCGAGCGGGGAGCGGTTGTCCCAGACCGACGCCAGCTCGGAGAAGCCGGGGATCGACTTGGCGGCCATCGAGCCGAGCGGGCCGGCCGAGACCAGGTTGCAGCGGATGTTCTGCTTGCCCAGGTCACGCGCCATGTAGCGGCTGGTGGCCTCCAGGGCGGCCTTGGTCGGGCCCATCCAGTCGTACTGCGGCCAGGCGTACTGCGCGTCGAAGGTGAGGCCGACGACCGAACCGCCCTCGTTCATCAGCGGCAGCACGGCCATCGTCAGGGACTTCAGCGAGAAGGCCGAGACGTGCATGGCGGTGGCCACCGACTCGAACGGCGTGTTCAGGAAGTTGCCGCCGAGGGCGTCCTGCGGGGCGAAGCCGATGGAGTGCACGACGCCGTCGAGCCGGTCGCCGAGGTGCTCGCGGACCTGGCCCTCCAGGCGCGCCAGGTGCTCGTCGTTGGAGACGTCGAGCTCCAGGACCTTGACCTTGTCGGGCTTGGGCAGCTTCTTGGCGATGCGCTCCGTCAGCGTCGGCCGGGGCCAGGCGGTGAGGATGATCTCCGCGCCCTGCTCCTGCGCCAGCTTCGCGGCGTGGAAGGCGATGGAGGACTCCATCAGCACACCCGTGATCAGGATGCGCTTGCCCTCAAGAATTCCGCTCATGGTCAGTGCCCCATGCCCAATCCGCCGTCAACCGGGATGACGGCTCCAGTGATGTACGAAGCGTCGTCGGAGGCGAGGAACTTCACCGCGGCGGCGATCTCCTCGGGCTGCGCGTAGCGGCCCAGCGGCACCTGGGACACGATGCCCGCGCGCTGCTCCTCGGTCAGCACCGCGGTCATGTCGGTGTCGACAAAACCGGGGGCGACGACATTGAACGTGATGTTGCGCGAGCCGAGCTCACGCGCCAGGGAGCGGGCGAAGCCGACCAGGCCCGCCTTCGAGGCGGCGTAGTTCGCCTGCCCAGCCGAGCCCAGGAGGCCGACGACCGAGGAGATCAGAACGACGCGGCCCTTCTTGGCCCGCAGCATGGCGCGGTTGGCGCGCTTGACGACCCGGAAGGTGCCGGTCAGGTTGGTGTCGACGACGGTGGTGAAGTCGTCCTCGCTCATGCGCATGAGGAGCTGGTCCTTGGTGACCCCGGCGTTCGCCACCAGGACCTCCACCGGACCGTGCGTCTCCTCGATCTCCTTGTACGCCTGGTCCACCTGCTCGCCGTCGGTGATGTCGCACCTGACGGCGAGGCAGCCCAGTTCGAGGAGGGCTGCCGGCGGCTCACCGGACCGGTACGTGATCGCGACCTTGTCGCCGGACTCGGCGAACGCGCGGGCGATGGCGAGGCCGATGCCCCGGTTGCCTCCGGTGACGAGAACCGAGCGGCTCAACGGATCACCCTTTCGATCTTTCAGCGGTCTGGATACCGAAAACCTATCGGTCCGGCCTCGGCCACGAGGGATCGCCCCCTGACAGTGGCGTACGAATGTCACTGTCGGGTCCCTACATAAAGCTCTGGGCGTGGCGGCCCGAAGCGCGACATGATCAGGGGCGACCGGTCTCATACGAACAGGAGACAGCTGTGCCATCTGGGACCCATTCCATCGACGCGGCCTTCACGGCGCTGCCGCTGCGGGCGCTCGCCGACGCCGCGCTGGCACGCGCGCGTGCCCTCGGCTCCGAACACGCGGACTTCAGGCTCGAGCGGGTGCGCAGCGCCTCGTGGCGGTTGCGGGACGCCAAGCCCTCGGGTTCCTCCGACACCACGGACCTGGGCTACGCGGTGCGGGTGGTGCACGGCGGGGCGTGGGGGTTCGCCTCCGGGGTGGACCTGACCATGGACGGAGCGGCGCGGGTCGCCTCGCAGGCCGTCGCCATGGCCAAGCTGTCGGCGAAGGTGATCGCCGCGGCCGGCTCCGACGAGCGTGTGGAGCTGGCCCAGGAGCCGGTGCACGCGGAGCGGACCTGGATCTCCTCGTACGAGATCAACCCCTTCGACGTACCGGACGCCGACAAGAGCGCGCTGCTCGCCGACTGGAGCGACCGGCTGCTGCGGGCGGACGGCGTGGCGCACGTGGACGCCTCGCTGATGACCGTCCAGGAGAACAAGTTCTACGCGGACACGGCGGGCACGGTCACCACCCAGCAGCGGGTCCGGCTGCACCCGCAGCTCACGGCGGTCGCCGTGGACGGGACGACGGGCGAGTTCGACTCGATGCGGACGATCGCGCCGCCGGTCGGGCGGGGCTGGGAGTACCTGACCGGCACCGGCTGGGACTGGGACGCGGAGCTGGAGTCGATCCCGGGGCTGCTCGCGGAGAAGATGCGCGCGCCGAGCGTGGAGGCGGGGACGTACGACCTGGTGGTCGACCCGTCGAACCTCTGGCTGACGATCCACGAGTCGATCGGGCACGCGACGGAGCTGGACCGGGCCCTCGGCTACGAGGCGGCGTACGCGGGGACCTCGTTCGCCACCTTCGACCAGCTGGGGAAGCTGGCGTACGGCTCGTCGATCATGAACGTGACGGGTGACCGCACCGCCGAGCACGGCCTCGCGACGATCGGGTACGACGACGAGGGCGTCGAGGCGCAGAGCTGGGACCTGGTGAAGGACGGCACGCTCGTCGGCTACCAGCTGGACCGGCGGATCGCGAAGCTGACGGGCCTCGGCCGGTCGAACGGCTGCGCGTTCGCCGACTCCCCCGGGCACGTGCCCGTGCAGCGGATGGCGAACGTCTCGCTCCAGCCGGACCCGGGCGGGCTCTCCACCGAGGATCTGATCGGCGGGGTCGAGCGCGGCATCTACGTGGTCGGCGACCGCTCGTGGTCGATCGACATGCAGCGGTACAACTTCCAGTTCACCGGGCAGCGCTTCTTCCGCATCGAGAACGGCCGGCTCGCCGGGCAGCTGCGCGACGTCGCGTACCAGGCGACGACGACGGACTTCTGGGGCTCGATGGAGAAGGTCGGCGGCCCGCAGACGTACGTCCTCGGCGGCGCGTTCAACTGCGGCAAGGCCCAGCCGGGCCAGGTCGCCGCGGTCTCCCACGGCTGCCCGTCCGCCCTCTTCCGGGGCGTCAACATCCTCAACACGACGCAGGAGGCGGGCCGATGAGCGCGCGCCACATGATCTGCCGGGGGTCCGGAGGGCGCTCCCCGGGCAAGCACAGTCTCAACACGACGCAGGAGGCCGGTCGATGAGCTCGCGTTCCACCAAGCCGTACGAGATCGTCGAGCGGGCGCTCGAACTGTCGCGGGCGGACGGCTGTGTCGTCATCGCCGACGAGGAGTCCTCCGCCAACCTGCGCTGGGCGGGCAACGCGCTCACGACGAACGGTGTCACCCGGGGCCGTACGCTCACCGTCGTCGCCACCGTGGACGGCGCCCAGGGCACGGCCTCGGGAGTCGTGTCGCGCTCGGCGGTGACCGCCGAGGACCTGGAGCCCCTGGTGCGGGCCGCGGAGGCCGCCGCCCGGGCCGCGGGGCCCGCCGAGGACGCGCAGCCGCTGGTCGAGGGCGTCGACGCCTCCCCGGACTTCACGGACGCGCCGGCCGAGACGAGCTCCGCCGTCTTCACCGACTTCGCGCCCGCGCTCGGCGAGGCCTTCGCCCGCGCCCGGGCCGGTGGCCGCGAGCTCTACGGCTTCGCCCACCACCAGCTGACCTCCAGCTACCTCGGTACGTCGACGGGGCTGCGGCTGCGCCACGACCAGCCCAACGGCACCCTTGAGCTCAACGCCAAGTCCCCGGACCGCTCGCGGTCCGCGTGGGCCGGGCGCTCCACCCGGGACTTCAAGGACGTCGACCCGGCGGCGCTCGACGCCGACCTGGCGAAGCGGCTCGGCTGGGCGGAGCGCAGGATCGAGCTGCCCGCCGGGCGGTACGAGACGCTGCTGCCGCCGACCGCGGTCGCCGACCTGCTGATCTACCAGCTGTGGTCCTCGGCGGCACGGGACGCGGTGGAGGGCCGGACGGTCTTCTCGAAGCCGGGCGGCGGCACGCGCCTCGGTGAGACGCTCTCCCCGCTGCCGCTGACGCTGCGCAGCGACCCGAACGAGCCGGGTCTCGAATCGGCTCCGTTCGTCCTCGCGCACGCCTCGGGCGACGACTCCTCCGTCTTCGACAACGGTCTGCCGCTCGCCCGGACCGACTGGGTACGGGAGGGCAGGCTGGAGCACCTCATCACCACCCGGCACACAGCGGGGCTGACCCGCCTGCCCGTGGCTCCCGGCCCGGGGAACCTGATCCTGGACGGCGGCGGGGAGCAGTCCCTGGACGACATGGTCGCCGCCACCGAGCGCGGGCTGCTGCTCACCTGCCTCTGGTACATCCGCGAGGTCGATCCGGCGACGCTGCTGCTGACCGGTCTGACCCGGGACGGCGTCTACCTCGTGGAGAACGGCGAGGTGGTGGGCGAGGTGAACAACTTCCGGTTCAACGAGTCGCCGGTGGACCTGCTGTCGCGGGCCTCGGAGGCCGGCCGGACCGAGAAGACGCTGCCGCGCGAGTGGAGCGACTGGTTCACCCGGGCGGCGATGCCCGCGCTACGGGTGCCGGACTTCAACATGAGCTCGGTCAGCAAGGGTGTCTGACCTCCATGTCTGACCTCCATGTCTGACCCCCATAGACTGGGGTCGGCGTGACGACCATCAATCAAGGAGACCGAAGATCGTGACGGACATCGTCGACGAGCTGAAGTGGCGCGGGCTGTTCGCCCAGTCCACCGACGAGGACGCACTGCGCAAGGCTCTCGCGGACGGTCCGGTCACGTTCTATTGCGGCTTCGACCCGACCGCGGCCAGTCTCCACGTCGGTCACCTGGTCCAGGTGCTCACCGTCCGCCGGCTCCAGCAGGCCGGTCACCGGCCGCTGGCGCTGGTCGGCGGGGCCACCGGCCAGATCGGCGACCCGCGCCCGACGGCCGAGCGCACCCTGAACGACCCCGAGACGGTCGCGAACTGGGTGAACCGGCTGCGGAGCCAGATCGAGCCCTTCCTCTCCTTCGAGGGGGAGAACGCGGCGGTCATGGTGAACAACCTGGACTGGACCGCGGGCCTGTCCGCGATCGAGTTCCTGCGGGACATCGGCAAGCACTTCCGGGTCAACAAGATGCTGACCAAGGACTCCGTGGCCCGGCGCCTGGAGTCCGAGCAGGGCATCAGCTACACCGAGTTCAGCTACCAGCTGCTTCAGGGCATGGACTTCCTGGAGTTGTACCGGCGGTACGGCTGCACGCTCCAGCAGGGCGGCTCCGACCAGTGGGGCAACCTGGTGGCGGGGCTCGACCTGATCCACAAGATGGAGCCGGGGGCGCACGCCCACGCGCTCGCGACGCCGCTGATGGTCAAGGCGGACGGCACCAAGTTCGGCAAGACCGAGGGCGGGGCCGTCTGGCTCGACGCGGAGATGACGACGCCGTACGCGTTCTACCAGTTCTGGCTGAACGTGGACGACCGTGACATCTCCACGTACATGCGGATCCTGTCCTTCAAGTCCCGCGCGGAGCTGGAGGAGATGGAGCAGCTCACCGCCGAGCGGCCGCAGGCGCGGACCGCGCAGCGGGCGCTCGCCGAGGAGCTGACGACGCTGGTGCACGGCGCCGAGCAGTGCGCGGCCGTCATCGACGCCTCGAAGGCGCTGTTCGGGCAGGGCGACCTGGCCGAGCTGGACGAGGTCACGCTCGCCGCGGCGCTCTCCGAGCTGCCGCACGCGCGCGTGACCGGGCTCGGGCAGGTCGTGGACCTGTTCACCGAGGTCGGTCTCGCGCCGAGCAAGTCGGGCGCGCGCCGCACGGTGAAGGAGGGCGGGGCCTACGTGAACAACGTGAAGGTGACCGCCGAGGACGCCGAGGTGGCGGCGGACGAGCTGCTGCACGGCCGCTGGCTGGTGCTGCGCCGGGGCAAGAAGAACCTGGCGGCGATCGAGCTCGTGGCCGGCGCGGAGGGCTGACGCCCCCTGGCGGTGACGGTAGGTACGGCGGAGGCCGGTACGCGCAGGACGCGCGTACCGGCCTCCGTGCTGTCAGGCTCGTTGCTTGTTGCCGCGGATCGTGGTCCACAGCATGTCGCCCAGGCCCACCACGACGACCGCACCGACGAGTTGGAGCAGGTGGCGGGTCCAGTCGATGCCCTTGGTGTCCTCGACACCGATCCAGCCCGCGACGGCATTGCCGAGAATGCTGCCGAGAATGCCGAAAATGGTCGTCAGCCACAGGGGGATCTGCTGCTTCCCCGGAATGATCGCCTTGGCGATCAGACCGAGGACGAACCCCACGATGATTGCCCACAACCAGCTCATGCTCGCCTCCTCATGCGGCGCAATCTGCGCATGTGGGCCCAGTCTCGGCCCATGCACCATACGGCGCATGTCGGACGGATCCATACGTGACCCGGCCTCCTCGGGCTCGGACCTCAGGCGTACCGTGGAGACAGGTCCGGAACGGGGAGAGTCCGGCGTGGACGCTGGTGGTGGAATGTGATGCGGAAGCATGGCGGAGCCGAGGTCTTCCGGATCACCGGGGCCCGGCAGGGCCTCGCCGAGGACGTGCGGGGCCGGGAGCGGCGGTACGTGATCTCGATGGCGGTGCGGACGCTGTCCGTCATCGCCGCGGTGGTCCTGTGGAACGTCGAACGCCACGTGGCCGTCGTCGCCCTGGTGCTGGGAGCGCTCCTCCCCTACGTCGCCGTGGTCATCGCCAACGCGGGTCGGGAGCGGCCGCCGTCGCTGCCGTCGACGTTCGTACCCGGCCCGACGAGGCCCGAGCTACCGGCGGCGGGGGACGCTCCGGCGGAACCTCGAACGGAACGCGCACACGGTCAGAGTTGATCATCACAGCGACCTAAAAGCTCAGGAAAAGCTCAGATCAATCATGAAGTTCCTGTGCACCACACCCCGCTCCCCGTGACATACTTCCTACGCGCTCCGCATCCCCCGTCGGAGCGACGGACCGATGCCGGGCAGCTCCCCCCGTGGCTGCTCGGCATCGCCATTGCTGGACAATGATCAGGTGATCAATCCGGTGAGTGACGAGACCCCGATCTGCTCCGCCAAGGGCTGCCGCGCCGACGCGGTGTGGGTCCTTGCCTGGAACAACCCCAAGCTGCACACGCCCGAGCGCCGCAAGACCTGGCTCGCCTGCGAGGAGCACCGCGAGCACCTCTCCCAGTTCCTGGGTGTACGGGGCTTCCTCAAGGACGTCGTCGCACTGACGGAGTGGGACTCAGCCGCCGATCGCTGACATCGGGCGGTCCGGCTGCAGGAAGCTCGGGTCGTCCAGGCCCGAGCCCGCCTTCTTGCCCCACATCGCCAGCTTCCAGATCCGGGCGATCTCGGCGTCCGAGCCCTCCGGACCCGCCGCGCGAAGCGCCGCCCGCAGGTCGGTCTCCTCGGTGGCGAACAGACACGTGCGCACCTGGCCGTCGGCGGTCAGCCGCGTCCGGTCGCAGGCCCGGCAGAACGGGCGGGTGACGGAGGCGATGACGCCCACGGTGTGCGGTCCGCCGTCCACGACCCAGCGCTCGGCGGGGGCCGAGCCGCGCTCGTCCGAGCCCTCGGGGGTCAGGGTGAAGCGGGTGCGCAGGGACTCCAGGATGTCCCCGGCGGTGATCATGCCGTCGCGCTTCCAGCCGTGCTGGGCGTCGAGCGGCATCTGCTCGATGAAGCGGAGCTCGTACTCGTTCTCCACGGCCCAGGCCAGCAGGTCGGGGGCCTCGTCGTCGTTGAGCCCGGGCATCAGGACCGCGTTGACCTTCACCGGGGTGAGCCCGGCGTCCCGCGCGGCGGCCATGCCGTCGATCACGTCGTGGTGGCGGTCGCGGCGGGTCAGGGTCTTGAAGACGTCGGGGCGCAGGGTGTCGAGCGAGACGTTGACCCGGTCGAGGCCGGCGGCCTTCAGCGCGGCGGCCGTCCGCTTGAGTCCGATGCCGTTCGTGGTCAGCGACATCCGGGGGCGGGGCTCCAGGGCCGCGCAGCGCTCGACGATGCCGACCAGGCCGGGGCGGAGCAGCGGCTCACCGCCGGTGAAGCGGACCTCGGTGACACCGAGCTGGGTGACCGCGATCCGTACCAGCCGGACGATCTCGTCGTCGGTCAGCAGGTCGGGCTTGGCCAGCCACTGCAGACCCTCCTCCGGCATGCAGTACGTGCAGCGCAGATTGCAGCGGTCGGTGAGCGAGACGCGAAGGTCGGTGGCCACGCGGCCGTACGTGTCGATGAGCACTGTGGGCCCCCTCCCCTTCGTTCGGTGATTTATACAGCGAGCCTACGCGAGACCACCGACACCGAGCAGGGGCCGTTTGTCACGAGGACCGCGTCGGCCGCGTCGTAGGACCCTACGACGCGGCCGACGCGGTGTCGCTCACCGTGTACGGGTCAGTGCGCTCCGACACCGGTGAGGGACTTGACCTCCAGCTCGGCGTACTTGCCCTTGTCCGGCTCCTCCTTGGAGAGGATCGAGCCGAGCCAGCCGAGCAGGAAGCCCAGCGGGATAGAGACGAGGCCCGGGTTCTCCAGCGGGAACCAGTAGAAGTCCACGGTCTTGAACATCGAGGTGGGCTTGCCGGAGACGACCGGCGAGAAGAGCACCAGGACGACCGAGGAGATCAGACCGCCGTAGATCGACCAGAGCGCGCCCTGCGTGGTGAACCTCTTCCAGAACAGGCTGTAGAGGATCGTCGGCAGGTTGGCGGAGGCGGCGACGGCGAAGGCGAGGGCGACCAGGCCGGCGACGTTGAGGTCGCGGGCGAGCGCGCCGAGGGCGATCGAGACGACACCGATGAGGACGGTCGCCCAGCGGGCCGCGCGGACCTCCTCCTTCTCGGTGGCCTTTCCGCGCCGGATGACGTTGGCGTAGATGTCGTGCGCGAAGGAGGACGACGAGGCCAGGGTGAGTCCGGCGACCACCGCGAGGATGGTGGCGAAGGCGACGGCGGAGATCACGGCGAGCAGGATCGCTCCGCCGGTGGAGCCGGAGCCGCCGCCGATCTCCAGCGCCGCGAGCGGCGCGGCGGTGTTGCCCGCCTTGTTCGAGGCGATGATGTCGCTGTTCTTCAGCAGGGCGGCGGCGCCGAAGCCGAGCACGATCGTCATCAGGTAGAAGGCGCCGATGATGCCGATGGCCCAGTTGACCGACTTACGGGCGGCCTTGGCGGTCGGCACCGTGTAGAAGCGGATCAGGATGTGCGGCAGGCCGGCCGTGCCGAGGACGAGCGCGATGCCGAGCGAGATGAAGTCCAGCTTCGAGATGCTGGTGGCCCCGTACTTGAGGCCGGGCTCCAGGAAGGCCTGGCCCTTGCCGCTGTTGGTGGCGGCCGCGCCGAGCAGGTCGGAGAGGTTGAAGTCGAACTTCAGCAGGATGAGGAAGGTGATCAGGAGCGTGCCCGCGATGAGCAGGACGGCCTTGACCATCTGCACCCAGGTGGTGCCCTTCATGCCGCCGATGGTGACGTACACGATCATCAGGATGCCGACCAGGGCGACGATGGCGACCTTGCCGCCGTCGCTGGTGATGCCGAGCAGCAGCGAGACGAGCACACCGGCGCCGGCCATCTGCGCGAGCAGGTAGAAGATCGAGACGACGATCGTGGAGGTGCCGGCAGCGGTACGGACCGGGCGCTGGCGCATCCGGTAGGCGAGGACGTCGCCCATCGTGAACCGGCCGGAGTTGCGCAGCGGCTCGGCGACCAGGAGCAGGGCGACCAGCCAGGCGACCAGGAAGCCGATGGAGTACAGGAAGCCGTCGTAGCCGAAGAGCGCGATCGCGCCGGCGATGCCGAGGAAGGACGCGGCGGACATGTAGTCGCCGGAGATCGCGAGGCCGTTCTGGAAGCCGGTGAACTGGCGGCCTCCGGCGTAGAAGTCGGCGGCGCTCTTGGTCTGGCGGCCGGCCCAGACGGTGATGAAGAGCGTGGCGACGACGAAGGCACCGAAGAGGGCGATGATCAGGGGCCGGTGCTCGGTGGTGGCGCTGTCCGCCGCGAGAAGGAGGGTGGAGCTGTTCACGCGTCGGCCTCCATACGGGACTTGATGGCCTCGGCCTTGGGGTCGAGGCGCTCGGCCGCGTGGCGGGAGTAGAGCCAGGCGATCAGGAAGGTGGTCGCGAACTGGCCGAGGCCGAGGACGAGCGCCACGTTGATGTTGCCGAAGAGCTTGGTGCCCATGAAGCCCCCCGCGTAGCTGGAGAGCAGCACGTACAGCAGGTACCAGGCGATGAAGGCGACCGTCAGGGGGAAGGCGAAGGAGCGGTACGTGCGGCGCAGTTCGCCGAATTCCGCACTCTCCTGCACCTCGACGAAGGCCTCGGTCGTGGGCTGGACGGGGCCGACGGCGGCCTCGGTGCCGTCAGGGGGCGGCGGTGCTTCGGTGACCACGGAATCTCCTTGGGGCGCGGGTGCGGTGGGCATGGACAAAGGGGCCTCACTGGGGGTCGGGGACGGTGCTCCGGCCGGAGCTCCTCCCCTGCACAACGGCACGGAGCGCGCGGCGAAGCGGTTCACGGGGAGTGGTTTTCCTCCCGCGGTCTGTCTGGATATTCCTCCGGATCCACGCCAATCCCTCTCAACTCATTGATGACGCGGGAAGATCAGCGATAACTTCACTCGTCATGCACCTGCCCGTGCGCAAACGGCGTACGGGCAGTACATACGGATGATGTGGAGAACCCATGGCTCATCTGGGATCGAGACGCGGCCGAGTACTCGCTCTGCCCGTCGGTCTCGCGCTGACGGCCTCGCTCGGCTTCCTGCCGGCGGGCGCCTCCGCCGCGGAGGTCAGCGACGGCGCCGCGACGACCGCCGTCTCGACGAACGGCCCCAAGCTGTCCTACGTCGTCAACGTCGACGGGGGCCGCGGGACGGCCGCCTCGGTGAAGAAGGCGATAGCCGCGGCCGGTGGCACGGTGGTCATCGCGTATGACCAGATAGGCGTGATAGTCGTCCACTCGCAGAACCCCGAGTTCGCGAAGACGATCCGCAAGGCCCGGGGGGTGGTGTCGGCCGGTTCGACGCGTACCGCACCCCTCTCCGTCCAGAAGGACACCTCCGTCGGCGAGGGTGGTCAGGCGCTCACCGCGTCCGAGGCCACCTCCGCCGCGGCGCGTGCCACGGACGACCAGGACGCGCTGGAGCCGCTGCAGTGGGACCTGCCCGCCATCAAGGCGGACAAGGCCCACCGGAAGACCCTCGGCAGCAGCAAGGTCACGGTCGCCGTCATCGACACGGGTGTCGACGACACCCACCCGGACCTGGCGCCGAACTTCGACGCCCGTGCCTCGGCCAACTGCGTGACCGGCAAGCCGGACATCACCCCCGGCTCGTGGCGGCCGCAGGCGGGCGAGAGCGACCACGGCACGCACGTCGCGGGCACGATCGCCGCCGCCAAGAACGGCATCGGCATCACCGGTGTCGCGCCGGGCGTGAAGGTCTCGGGCATCAAGGTGTCCACGACCGAGGGCTTCTTCTACACCGAGGCCGTCGTCTGTGGCTTCGTGTGGGCGGCCGAGCACGGTGTCGAGATCACCAACAACAGCTACTACACCGACCCGTGGCTGTTCGCGTGCAAGAACGACGCCGACCAGAAGGCCCTGATCGAGGCCGTCACCCGCGCGACCCGCTACGCGGAGCGCAAGGGCACGGTCAACGTCGCGGCGGCCGGCAACTCGGACATGGACCTGGCGGCGGACGAGCTCACGGACGTCACCAGCCCGAACGACACCACGCCGGTGACGCGGACCATCGACCCGCGGGAGTGCTTCGACTACCCGGCGATGCTGCCGGGCGTGGTCACCGTCTCCGCGACGGGCGCCAAGGACCTGAAGGCCTCGTACTCCAACTACGGTCTCGGCGTCGTCGACATCGCGGCGCCCGGTGGCGACCGCACCGAGTACCAGACCCCGGAGGCCCCGGCGGTCAACGGCCGCATCCTGTCGACCACGGTCAACGGCGGCTACAACTACAAGGCCGGTACGTCGATGGCCTCGCCGCACGCCGCCGGTGTGCTCGCGCTGCTGAAGTCGACGCACCCGAAGGCGAGCCCGGCCGAGCTGAAGGCCCTGCTGTACGCGCAGGCCGACGACCGCGCCTGCACCAACCCGTACGACATCGACGGTGACGGCGCCGTCGACGCGGTCTGCGAGGGCGGCAAGAGCAAGAACGGCTTCTACGGGGCCGGTCTCGTCGACGCGCTCGACGCGGTCAAGCGCCGCTAGGCACGTTCGTAGGACATTCCGTAGGACATGAGGAGGGGCCCTGGTGTGGTGCGCCACGCCGGGGCCCCTTCGCGTGGCACGGAGTGCCATCATGCGCGGATGGACAAGCTGATGGACAACACGGTGCGTACGGGTACGGAGTTGTTGTGGTCGGCCCTGGGCGGCGATCCCTCGCTGGTCGACCGGGTGGCGTACGGCGGTCCGTCGGGGCTGCTCGCGGCCCGGCTGCCGGTGATGGACCTGGCGCGGGCGACGGTCGCGGTCGCGGGGCTCGCGGCGGTGGAGCGGGGCGGGCTGCCGGGGCGGGTCCGGGTGGACGACGGGGCGGTCGCCACGGCCTTCGTGAGCGAGCGTCACCTCCGGATCGACGGCAGGGTGCCGGTCACCTTCGCGCCGCTCTCCCGCTTCTGGCGGGCTTCGGACGGCTGGGTCCGTACGCACGCCAACTACCCGCACCACCGGGCGGCGTTGCTGGCGGCCCTGGGTGTGCGGGAGGAGTCGGTGGAGGCGGTGGACGCCGTGGCCGCGGCGATCGCCGAGCGGGAGGCCGTGGAGACCGAGACGGCGGTGTACGCGGCCGGTGGCCTCGCCGTCGCCCTGCGGACGCCGGAGGAGTGGGCGGCGCACGAGCAGGGCCGGGAGGTGGCGGCCCGGCCGCTGCTGACGCGGGAGCGGCTCGACGACGCGGCGCCTCGACGGTCCTCGCGCGCGGGCCGGCCGCTGCGGGTCCTGGACCTGACCCGGGTCCTCGCCGGGCCGGTCGCGACCCGGACGCTCGCGCTGCTCGGCGCGGACGTGCTGCGGATCGACCCGCCGGCCAACCCCGAACTGCCCGACCAGCACGCGGACACCGCCATCGGCAAGCGGACCGCGGCGCTCGACCTGGCGAGCCCCTCGGACCGGCGGACCCTCGACGAGCTGCTCGACGCGGCCGACGTCCTGGTCACCGGCTACCGCCCCGGCGCCCTGGACCGCTTCGGCCTGCACCGCACCGGCCTGGTGATCGCCCGGCTCTCGGCGTGGGGCGACTACGGGCCCTGGGGCGAGCGGCGCGGCTTCGACAGCCTGGTGCAGGTGGCGAGCGGCATCGCGGTGACCGAGGGTTCGGCGGAGGGGCCGGGCGCGCTGCCCGCGCAGGCCCTGGACCACGGGACGGGCTACCTGCTCGCGGCGGCGGTGCTGCGCTCCCTGACCGAGCAGGAGCGGGAGGGCGGCACGCGTCTCGTACGCCTGGCGCTGGCCCAGACGGGCCACTGGCTGACGCACGTGCTGCCCCGGTACGAGCCGGGGCGGTACCTCACGGAGACGGACGGCCCGCTGGGCCGGCTGCGGCATGCGCTGTCGCCCGTCTCGTACGAGGACGGCCCGGCGGGCTGGTCACGCCCGCCGGGCGTCGCGGGAGCCGACGCTCCGGAGTGGCTCGGGGCTTGAGCTCGGGGCTTGGCCTCGGGGCTTGAGCTCGGGGCTTGGCCTCAGAGCTTGGCCTCAAGGCTTGGCCTCAAGACTTGGCCTCAAGACTTGGCCTCAAGACTTGGCTCAGAGCTTGGCTCAGAGCTTGGCTCAGGGCTTGGCCTCAGGGCTTGGCTCAGGGCTTGACGAGGACCTTGAGGGCGGTGCGCTCGTCCATCGCCTTGTAGCCGCCGGGGACGCCGTCGAGCCCGACCGTCAGGTCGAAGACCGGGGACGGGTCGATGGTGCCGTCGAGGACGTCCGGGAGCAGCTCGGGGATGTACGCGCGGACCGGGGCGACGCCGCCGCGCAGGGCGATGTTCCGGTCGAACATGACGGAGAGGTCGAGTCCCGTACCGCTGCCGTGCGGGACGCCGACGTAGCCGATGGAGCCGCCGTCGCGGGTGATGGCGACGGCGGTGCGCATCGACTGCTCGGTGCCGACGGCCTCGATGACGGCGTGGGCGCCCTGGCCGCCGGTGAGTTCGAGGACGGCCGCCTCGGCGGCCTCGCCGCGCCCCGCGACGACGTCGGTAGCGCCGAAGGTACGGGCGATGTCGGTACGGACGGTGTGGCGGCCGAGCGCGATGATCCGCTCGGCGCCGAGCCGCTTGGCGGCGAGGACGCCGCAGAGGCCGACGGCGCCGTCGCCGACGACCGCGACGGTCGAGCCCTTGACGACGCCGGCGCCGAGGGCGGCATGGTGGCCGGTGCCCATGACGTCGGAGAGGGCGAGGAGCGCGGTCAGGAGGTGGTCGTCGGAGGCGGCCTCGGCGGGCAGCTTGACGAGGGTGCCGTCGGCGAAGGGGACGCGGACGGCCTCGCCCTGCCCGCCGTCGGAGCCGACGGAGCCCCAGAAACCGCCGCGCGGGCAGGAGGTCTGGAGGCCCTCGGCGCAGTAGTCGCAGGTGCCGTCGGACCAGACGAACGGGGCGACGACGAGGTCGCCTGCGGCGAAGCCGGAGACGGCGGCGCCCGCCTCCTCGACGATGCCGAGGAACTCGTGCCCGATGCGCTGGCCGGGCTGCCGGGCCGACTCGCCGCGGTAGGCCCACAGGTCGCTGCCGCAGATACAGGCCCGCAGGACCCGTACGACGACGTCGGTGGGGTCCTGGACGAGGGCGTCGGGGACGTCCTCCACGCGCATGTCGAACGGGGCGTGGATGGTGGTGGCGCGCATGCGGGGAGGTCCTTGCTGTCAGGCGGCGGTACTCCGTTCACCGTACGCCTGTGTGAGGACGCCGGTGGTCAGCAGGTACTGGGCGGCGATGTAGGTGGCCATGATCCAGAAATCGGGGGCGGGCAGCTGGGGCCACTCGGCGACGCCGGTCGCGATGAGGGTGTCGGAGAGCAGGAAGAGCGCGCCGCCGGCGCCCGCGGTGAGCCCGAGGGAGCCGGCGCGGTAGGCCATGGCGGTGAGCAGGAGGGAGTAGCCGGCGACGGGGACGCGCAGGTCGGCGGGGAGGTCGGGCCAGAGCAGCGCCACGGTCCCGACGAGGGCGACGGCGTACGCGATCCCGAGGGGCACGGACGCACTCCGGCGCCCGAAGATCGCGAGATAGCAGACGTGTCCGGCGGCGAAGGAGCCCATGCCGACGAGGAAGGCCCAGTCGGCGTCGAACAGCAGGAAGACGTCGCCGCCCCAGCCGAAGAGCAGCGCGACGATCAGGAGCCTGGGGGCGCCCCGGGTGGCGGCGTACGCGGCGAGCAGTGGCATGAGCAGCGGCTTGGCGATCCGGTGCCCGAGATCGGCGCCGGCGAGGAGGGAGACCAGGTCGACGGCGACGGCGAGCGCGAAGGCGGCGAGGAGGGCGCGGGAGAGCGTGCTCGTCACGGCGGCGGGGGCCGCGGTACGGGCGCTCACGCGGCGGGCTCCGGGGCGGCGGGACCGGTGCTCTGGTTCTCGCCCTGGGCCGGCGGTGGCCCTGGCTGCCAGCCCGGCCCCCGGAACACCCGCCCGGCGCGCTCGCGCCAGCTGGTCGCGGCGCGGACGTCGCGGGCGATGGCGGCGTACTCGTGGGTGGCGACGCGCAGCGGGTTGTACGTCTCGATGTTCTTGGTGAGGCCGAAGACGGGCTTGGCCGTCTCCCCCACCCAGGAGCCGAACATCCGGTCCCAGACGATCAGGATCCCGCCGAAGTTCCGGTCCAGGTAGCCGCCCTGGGAGGCGTGGTGGACGCGGTGGTGGGAGGGCGTGTTGAGGACGTACTCGAAGGGGCGGGGCAGCTTGTCGATGCGCTCGGTGTGGATCCAGAACTGGTACACGAGGTTGATCGAGTAACAGAACGCGACGGCGGCCGGGTGCACGCCGAGGGCGATCATCGGCAGATAGAACGGCCAGGACGTCAGGCTGGTCCAGGGCTGGCGCAGCGCGGTGGTGAGGTTGAACTTCCGGCTGCTGTGGTGCACCACGTGGCAGGCCCACAGGACGCGGATGACATGGTGGCCGCGGTGCTGCCAGTAGTAGAAGAAGTCCTGGGCGAGCAGCATCAGCGGGATCGTCCACCACAGGACGGGGACGCGGAGCGGGGTGAGCTCGTAGACCGCGGTGTAGATGGCGACGATCGGGATCTTCCAGAGGAAGTCGAAGGCGAGACTGCCGATCCCCATGCCGAGGCTGGTGGCGGCGTCCTTGGTCTCGTATCCGGCGGCGTCCTCGTCGGGATGGAGCCGGTAACTGACCATCTCCAGGACGGTGAGCAGGACGAACGCCGGTATGGACCAGAGCACGACATCGGGCAGGTTCGGCATGCCGACGACGGTAGAGGTGCGGGTCGGGGTGCGGCTAGACGCTGTTACCAACAAGTATGCGAGACGACTTGTCAGCAAGCTTTGGCACCTTCCGACAAGAACGGGTCCGGTCCGGACCGGACGAGGCGCCCTAGACCCCCGCCGCCCCCAGCAACGACCCCGCCCCGTACGTCACCGCCATCGCCAGGGCGCCGCCGCCGACCGTGCGGAGGATGGCTCGGGTGGGTGGGGACGTGCCGAGGCGGGCGCTGGTCCAGCCTGTGAGGGTGAGGGCCGCCAGGACCGAGAGGACCGTGATCCAGAGGCGGGTCGAGGGGGGTGGGAGGACGATCGCGAGGAGCGGGAGCAGGGCGCCGGCCGTGAAGGCGAGGAAGCTGGCGGCCGCCGCGTGCCAGGGGTTGGTGAGGGCGTCGGGGTCGATGCCCAGCTCCACGCGCGCGTGGGCGCGCAGGGCGTCGCGTTCGGTGAGCTGGACCGCCGCCTCGCGGGCCACGTCGGGGCTGAGGCCGCGCGCGGACAACAGGTTCGTCAGCTCGGCGAGTTCGGCCTCGGGCTCGTCGCGGAGTTCGCGCCGTTCCTGGGCCAGGGCCGCCTTCTCCGAGTCGCGTTGGGTGGAGACCGAGACGTACTCCCCCACCGCCATCGACATCGACCCCGCGAGCAAGCCCGCGAGGCCGGCGGTCAGGAGCGCGGCCTGCGACTCCGTCGCGCCGGCGACGCCGACGACGAGACCCGCCGTGGAGACGATGCCGTCGTTGGCTCCGAGCACGGCGGCCCGGAGCCAGTTGAGACGGGTGCCGAGGCCGCCGCCGTGAGCCTCTGTGTGGGTGGGGGCGTCAGTCACTCCGGGAGGGTCTCACCCGGTCCGTCACCAGACCCGGACCGACCCGCCCGGTGCGAACGCCGGGCTGGTGGCGGCCGCCGGGACCTCCTTCAGGGGCTCGGCGATCTCCTCGACGGTCGGGCCGTGCACGGCCGCGAGGGAGTCGAGGAACGGCAGGTCGAAGCCGTAGACGCGAGCCGCGTTGCCGCCGACCATCGCCGCGACCTCCTCCCTCGGCAGCCCCGCGTAGGCGATGCGGAGGCCTTCGCGGGAGTACGGCGTCGTGCCCTCGTCGTGCGGGTAGTCGCTGCCCCACATGATCTTGTCGAGGCCGATCCGGTCGCGCAGCGGCACCTCGTGCGGGCGCATGAAGCTCGCGCCGACGAAGCAGTTGTCGCGCCAGACCTCACTGGGGCCCTTGCCCATGGACTCCGCGAGCCCCGCGCCGAACTTGGACTCGGCGGTGGCCGCCCGGGAGGCCGCCGCGACCAGGCGCGCGTGGTAGTAGTCCAGCATCTCGACGACGCCCGGGATCCAGCCCGAGCCCTGCTCGGTGAGGACGAGCTTGAGGTCCGGGTGGCGGCGGAACGCACCGCCGAACACCAGGTGCCAGAGCGCCCGGTGCGAGAACCAGGTCGTCTCCACCATGAACACCGCGCGCGCCGCCGGTTCGTCGCCGAGCGGCGGCGACGCGGAGCCGCCGTGGTGATTGACCGGGACGTCGAGCTCCGCGCAGACCGCCCAGATCGGGTCGTACGTCTGCGAGTACAGCTCCGGGATCCCGCTGCCCGGCGGGGCGCCCGGCAGGAGGATGCCGCCCGTGAGGCCCGCCTCCTTGGTGCGGTGGATCTCCTTCACCGCCTCGTCGACGTCGTTGAGCAGGATCTGCGCGACGCCCGCGCGGCGGCCCGGCGCGTCCGCGCAGAACTCCGCCAGCCACCGGTTGTGCGCGCGCAGCCCCGCCCAGCGCTGTTCGTACTCCTCCCGCGTCGGCGCGGGCGCCATCAGCGAGGCGGACGGGAAGAACGGCGGGATCGTGTTGGGGAAGACGACCTCGGCGACGATGCCGTCCTCCTCCAACTCGCGGAGCCGGCGCCGGGAGTTCCAGTTGCGGTCGGCGGTGTCGGCGAGCAGGTCCTCGTACGGGTTGACGTAGCCGGCCGCCCAGGCGTCGAAGGCGTCGTGGTGCTTCTTCTCCAGGTACGGCTTGTAGTCCAGGAGGTCGGCGCCCGCGTGGCAGTCCGCCGAGATGACCGTGTACCGGTCCATCAGTTCACCCCCAGGGTGGGGAAGTCGTGGTCCGTCAGCCAGTGCCGGCCGACCTCGCGCGAGCGGGCCCAGGACGCCTCCACGGCCGCCTGGTCCGGCGACTGGCCGAGGTCGGCGGGGGTGGGGCCGATGCGCTTGGCGATCGGATCCAATATTCGAATATTGAATCCGAACACCTCCGCCGCCGCCAGGCCCAGCATCCGTCGCGTCTCCTCCACCGGGATGTCGTGGAAGGTGTTCCGCAGCCACGCGCGCGTGTTGGGCCAGGTCCCCTCGGGGTGCGGGAAGTCCGAGCCCCAGAGGATGTTGTCCACGCCGATCTCGTACCGCTGCGCCAGCTCGCGCCGCTTGGTGTTGGTGGCGCAGACGAAGACCTGGCGGTCCAGGTACTCGCTCGGCGGCCGCTTCAGCTCCGCGAACGGGGAGAGCTTCTTGCCGCCGTGCGCGCCGAGGTAGAGCCGGTCCATGAACCAGAGCAGGTTCGGCAGCCACCAGCAGCCGGACTCGGCGACGCCGAACTTCAGCCCCGGGTGCCGCTCGAAGACGCCGGACCAGAGCAGGAACCACAGCGGCCTGGCCGGCCACCAGGTCACCTCGCTGACGTAGATGCCGAGGTGGTCGCCGTACTCCTCGCGCGGCGCCGCGCCCGAGTGGGTGACGAGCGGCATCCCCGTCTCGGCGGCGGCCGCCCAGATCGGGTCGTAACGCCGGTCGTGGTACGGCTCCTTGTCCACCCACATGGAGGGGATCATCAGCGCGCCGAGCCCGGACTCCTTGGCCCGGTGGATCTCGGCGACGACCTTCGACGGCTCGGCCGTGATCGGCAGCAGCGCCACCCCGCAGTGCCGCTCGGGGTTCTGGCCGACGAACTCGGCGAGCCAGCGGTTGTGCGCCTGCGCGCCCGCCATGCCGAGCTCCGGGTCCTGGTCGCCGGAGAGCCCGAGGCCGACCCCGAAGGGCGCGGCGGTCTGGCTGTCGACGGCGTCCGCGTCGGGGAAGACGACCTCGGCAGCCACCCCGTCGCCGTCGAGCTCCTTGAGCCGCTGGGCGGCGTCCCAGCCGCCCCGCAGCCCTTCCTCGTTGTCGCTGAACCACTTGGTGGCGAAGTCCTCGTTGCGCACCCCGAGCCGCGTCATGGCCTCGCGGCGGGCCTCGCGCCCGGCGAGGAACTCGTCGAAGTCGCGGTGGAACCGGGGGTCGAGATAGGGCCGGTAGCGCTCGGTGGGCAGTCCGGCGTGGCAGTCGGAGGAGATGATCAGATACGGGTCCTCATGGGTCATGGCCAAGCCCCCTCAGTCGAGAATGCTGTGCCTTCCCGGGGGACGACCCCCGGACCCCCGGCCGAAGATCGCGGCCGACGGGGCGGCACAGTCAGTCGAGGATGAAGTTCTCCAGGTAGGACGGGTTCGCGCGGTCGAGCATCGACCGCGAGCGCGCCCGGATCTGCTTGTCGCTGTGCTCGCTCGCCGGCAGCATCCAGAACCGGTCGGCGCGGATGCCGTCGACGACGTGCTCCGCGACCTCCTCGACGGGCGTGAAGGCGACCTCGTGCCCGGCGTCCTTCATGGCCGCCTCCCACTGGTCGAGGCTGCGGTACGGGGTCTTGCGCGGCCGCTCCTTGGCGTACCGCTCGGGCCGGTTGCGGTGCGACTCCCACAGCCCGGTGCGCAGCATGTGCGGGCCGGGGAAGAGCACGGACGCCCCCACGCGCGCGTGCTCGGCCTTCAGGTGCGCGTACAGCGACTCGGTCATGGTGACGACGGCCGCCTTGGTGACGGCGTAGACGGAGGCGGTGGGCAGCGGGGCGATCCCGCCGTCGCCGGATGAGGTGTTGACGACGTGCCCGGGCTCGCCGCCGGCGATCATGCGCGGGACGAAGGCCTGGATGCCGTGGAAGACGCCCCAGACGTTGACGGAGAAGGCCCATTTCCAGTCGTTGGGCTCGTGCTCCCACATCCGGCCCTCGGCGCCCGAGCCGACGCCCGCGTTGTTGCAGAGGACGTGGACGGCGCCGAAGGTGTCGAAGGCCGCGTCCGCGAGGTCCCGGACGGACCGCGCGTCGCTGACGTCGACGGTACGGGCGAGGACCTGCGCCCCGCCCTCGGTCAGTTCCCCGGCCGCCTTGGCGAGCGCGGTCTCCTCCACGTCGGCGAGGACGACGGCGAGGCCCTCGGCGGCGAAGCGGCGGGCCATCGCGAGCCCGATGCCGCTCGCCGCGCCGGTGACGACCGCGACCTGCCCCTGACGCAGCTCCATCACACGCTCCCTTCCGGCGGGCCGTCGAGGATCTGCTGCGGGTCGTCGTAGCGCTGGTGGATGTACGGCAGGAGGGCCTGGGCGCTCACGCGTTCGGCGACCCGGCCCTTCTGGTCGGTGGTCTTCTCGCCGATCGTGATCTCGACGACCCGGCGTACGGGGAGGTCGGCGACGGGGTCGTACATCGACTCGCGCAGGACGATGTCGCCGGTGATCCGCTCCAGCTTGCGGACCTTCTCGTTGCGCAGGCAGTGGACGAGGACCGGGTCGGCGTCGAAGCCCGTGCCGTCCACGCCCGGCAGGAACTTGAAGTAGAAGTCGGTCTTCTCGGTCGGCTCGGGCAGCGGGAGCGGCCCGGAGACCGCGCCGCGCACCTCGACGAAGTCGATGCCGTGCCGGCCGAGGGCGGCGCGGACGACGAGTCCGTCGCGTTCGACGACGACCTGGCCGAGCTTCTTCGGCTCGCCGAAGACCTCGCGGCCCCCGATGAGGGCCCGCTCCAGGGTCATCGGCATGACCAGCGGGTACCAGCCCTCCTGGTCGCCGTGGGCGGCGGCCACCGCGACGGAGCCCGCGCCGAGGGGGTAGCCGGGCAGGTCGACCTGGGAGATGTTGGCCCGGACCAGGGGCCGCTCAGTGGGTTTCAGCGGCGGCGGCAGGACCGCCGCGACCACGTCCGGATCGGTCTCCCAGACGGCGACCACTCCGGTGGACCAGATGTCGGGAAGCTTGCTGCTCTTGGCGCGGGCCGCCGAGATCTCGGCGTCGGTGCGCGCCCCGTACCGTACTCGTGCCATGACGTACCACCCTTCAGGGACTTCAGGGACCGTCGGCCTGTAACACAGTTACACCGGCGGCGATGAAGGGTAAAGAGCCGTGCACGCGGAAGAAGCGGACGGAAGAACGGCGGAGGGACGGGGGACCGGATGGCGCGCAGCGCACTCACCCGCGAGGAGGTCCTGGCCACCGCCGCGGCGCTCGTGAAGCAGCACGGCCCGGACGCCCTCACCATGCGCAAGCTCGCGGCCGAACTGGGCACGGCGGTGACCTCGATCTACTGGCACGTCGGCAACCGCGAGTCGCTCCTCGACGCGCTCGTCGAGCGGACGGTCGCCGACCTCTCGACGATCGGCGCGCGCGGCCGCACCCCCGCCGAGCGGATCGTCTCGGTGGCCCGCGCGCTCCGCCGCGAGCTGCGGGACCGGCCGCATCTGGTGGCGATGGTCCACGAACGCGGCCTGACGGAGCGGATGTTCCTGCCCGCCCAGCGCGCCCTGGCCCACGAGGTCCACGCGGCCGGGCTGCGCGGCGCGCGGGCGGCGGAGGTGGTCCGGGCGGTCCAGGTCCAGGTCGTCGGCTACGTCCTGGTGGAGCGCAACCGCGAACGCGCCCCGGTCCAGTCCCCCGCCGAGGAGGAGCTCTGGGAGAGCGCCACGACCGACCCGGACGACCCCGCCCTCACCCGCGCCCTGGCCCGCCCGATCGACCCCGAACGCCTCTTCACCACTTCCGTACGGGCCCTGGTGGAGGGACTGTTGGCCGCCCGCACCGGCAGCGCCGAGGAGCGGCGGGCGTCAACCTGATGGCCGGTTCCTGAGGGTGGGTGGGGCACCGGGGCGTCGAGGTGTCAGTAGGGGCCCGTATTCTCAGTGACCATGCTCGACGACCAGACGACAGCAGCATTGTGGCCGACCGCCTACCCGCAGGGGTACGCGGTCGTCGACGTGGAGACCACCGGACTCGCCCGCGACGACCGGATAGTGTCGGCTGCCGTCTACCGCCTGGACGCCCAGGGGAACGTCGAGGACCACTGGTACACGCTGGTCAATCCGGAGCGCGACCCCGGTCCGGTCTGGATCCACGGCCTCACCCGTGACCTGCTCGAAGGCGCGCCGCTCTTTCCCGAGATCGCCGCCGAGTTCTCCGCCCGGCTCGACGGGCGGGTCCTGGTGGCGCACAACGCGCTCTTCGACTGGTCGATGATCGCCCGCGAGTACGCGCGTGCCGAGAGCGCCGCGCCCGTGCGACAGCGGCTGTGCACCATCGCCCTCGCCAAGGAGCTGTCACTCCCGCTGCCCAACCACAAGCTGGAGTCGCTGGCCGCGCACTTCGGCGTCGTCCAGCAGCGCGCGCACAACGCGCTGGACGACGCGCGCGTGCTGGCCGAGGCGTTCCGGCCGAGCCTGCACGCGGCGGCCGAGCGGAACGTACGGCTCCCGCTCCTGGAGTGCCGGCCGCTGACCGAGTGGGTCTCCACGCCCGCCCCCGCCCGGATCGGCCACCAGGCCTCGTACACCACGAACGGCTGGCGTCCCTCGCGGAAGCGGCCGCCGTGCCCGTACCCGAACCCCGGGCGTTACGAAGTGGACAAACCACTCAAGCAGGGCATGCGGGTGGCGTTCTCGGGTGACACCTCCATCGACCGCGAGCTGCTCGAGGACCGCGCGGTCGAGGCCGGTCTCCATGTCGCCACCAGCGTCTCCCGCCTGACGAGCCTGCTGGTGACGAACGATCCGGACTCCGCCACCTCCAAGACGGTGAAGGCGAAGTCCTTCGCCACCCCCGTCGTCGACGAGGCCGCCTTCACCCAGCTGCTGCGCGACGTGGCCCCGGCAGACGGGTGACGCGCCGGGCGTGCCGCCCGCGGCTCGTCCGCCGCGGGCCGCACCCTGTGGCGCATGGCACGTTGTGAGGTCTGCGGAAACGACTACGGCATGTCCTTCGAGGTGCACGCGCAGGGCGCGGTGCACGTCTTCGACTGCTTCTCGTGCGCCATCCACCGCATGGCGCCCATCTGCGAGCACTGCCGGGTCTCGATCATCGGGCAGGGCGTCGAGGTCGAGGGGAACTGGTACTGCGGCGCCCACTGCGCCCGCGCGGAGGGAAAGGTGGGCATCGTCGACAGGGTCTGACCACAACCCCCGTGCGTGCACCCCATGACCACAGTTGTACGGTCATGGGGTGTACCGCTTCCTGTTGTCCCGGCAGTGGGTGATCCTCACCCTCGTCGCCCTCGTCCTCGTCCCGACGATGATCGAGCTGGGCTTCTGGCAGTTCCACCGGCACGAGCGCCGGGTCGCCCAGAACGCCCTGATCGCGGACAACCTCAAGGCGGAACCCCTCCCCGTCGAGGAGCTGACCTCCCCCGGCCACACCGTCCCGCGCGCCGACTACTGGCGGACGGTCACGGCCACCGGCACCTTCGACACCGCGCACGAGGTCGTCGTCCGGCGCCGCACGAACGCCGACGACCAGCAGGGCTACATGGTCCTGACCCCGCTGGCCCTGAAGGACGGCCGGGCCGTCATGGTCAACCGCGGCTGGGTCCCCGCCGCCCCTGACCAGAAGGCCTACCCCGAGGTCCCGCCCGCCCCCAGGGGCGAGGTGACCGTGACCGGCCGGCTCAAGGCGGACGAGACGACCGGCGCCAGCGGCATCAAGGACCTGCGCGGGCTGCCGGACCGTCAGGTGATGCTGATCAACAGCGCCCAGCAGGCGGAGCTGACCGGCCTCACCGTGCTCGGCGGCTATGTCGAGCAGACCTCCCCCGAATCGCCCGGCGGCTCCCCCGAGCTGGTCCCCGAGCCCGACCACGACTCGATCGGCGCCCACATGGCGTACGCCGTTCAGTGGTGGCTCTTCACGGCCGGTGTGCCCGTCGGCTGGGTGATCCTGGTGCGCCGCGAGAAGCGCGACCGGGAGGCCGCGGCCGCTACGGACGGCGGCGCGGGGACTCCCGAACCCGAGCCGGCAGCGGTGTAGGCCACAGCGCCCCTCTGATTGACCGTCGCCTCGCGCGGGAACACGCCAAAGCGTGACGCAACGTATCGACGACTACGCCCTCATCGGCGATCTCCAGACCGCCGCGCTCGTCGGACGCGACGGGTCGATCGACTGGCTGTGTCTGCCGCGCTTCGATTCGGCCGCCTGCTTCGCCGCGCTCCTCGGCGACGAGGAGAACGGCCACTGGCGGCTCGCGCCCAAGGGCGCCACGACCTGCACCACCCGGGGCTACGCGGGTGACTCGCTGGTCCTGGAGACCTACTGGGAGACCCGCACCGGCACCGTGAAGGTCATCGACTTCATGCCGCAGCGCGACGCGTACCCCGATGTGATGCGGATCGTGGAGGGGGTCAGCGGCACCGTCGAGATGAGCGGGGTCCTCCGGCTCCGCTTCGACTACGGCTCGATCGTGCCGTGGGTGCGGCGCAGCGAGGACCACCGGGTGGCCGTCGCCGGTCCCGACTCGGTCTGGCTGCGCAGCGAGCCGCCGGTGAAGACCTGGGGGCAGCAGTTCTCCACGTGCTCCTCGTTCACCGTCGACGCCGGCCAGAAGGTCGCGTTCGTACTCACCTGGCACCCCTCGCACGAACCGCGACCCGAACTGATCGACCCGTTCGGCGCGCTCGACGAGTGCCTGACGGACTGGCGGGACTGGGCGTCGCGCTGCGCGTACGAGGGTCCGTACCGGCAGGCGGTGCTGCGCTCGCTGCTGACCCTGAAGGCGCTCACCTACCGGCCGACCGGCGGCATCATGGCGGCCCCGACCACCTCGCTGCCGGAGGAGCTGGGCGGCGTACGGAACTGGGACTACCGCTCCTGCTGGCTCCGCGACTCGACCCTCACCCTCGGCGCGCTCCTGTCGGCCGGTTACGTCGACGAGGCGGCGGCCTGGCGCGACTGGCTGCTGCGGGCGGTCGCGGGCGATCCGGCCGACCTCCAGATCATGTACGGGCCGGCCGGCGAGCGGCGGCTGCCGGAGACGGAGCTGACCTGGCTGCGCGGCTACGGGGAGTCGGCGCCGGTCCGGGTCGGGAACGCGGCGGTGGAGCAGTTCCAGCTCGACGTGTACGGCGAGGTCATGGACTCGCTCCACATGGCACGGCAGGCCGGGATCCCGCCCGGCGACCACGCCTGGAACCTCCAGCTCAGCCTGCTCGGCTTCCTGGAGTCGACCTGGCGGAACCCGGACGAGGGGCTGTGGGAGGTGCGCGGCGCTCGCCGGCACTTCGTGCACTCGAAGGTGATGGCCTGGGTGGCCGCCGACCGGGCGGTGCGCACGCTGGAGGCCGACCCCTCGCTGCGCGGCGACCCGGCGCGCTGGCGGGCGATGCGGGACGAGATCCACGCGGAGGTGTGCGACAAGGGGTACGACCCCCGGCGCAACACCTTCACCCAGTCCTACGGCTCGCGGGAGCTGGACGCGGCGACGCTGCTGATCCCCCGGGTCGGTTTCCTGCCGCCGGACGACCCCCGGGTGGTGGGGACGGTGGACGCGGTGCGGGAGGAGCTGACGCACGGCGGCTTCGTCCGCCGCTACAGCACCGAGGGCGGCTCGGTCGACGGCCTGCCCGGCGACGAGGGAACGTTTCTCGTCTGCTCCTTCTGGATGGCCGACGCGCTGCGGATGACCGGCCGGAAGGACGAGGCCCGGGAGCTCTTCGAGCGCCTCCTCGAGCTCCGCAACGACGTCGGGCTGCTCGCGGAGGAGTACGACCCGGTGGCGCGGCGTCAGCTGGGCAACTTCCCGCAGGCGTTCAGCCACATCGGTCTGGTCGGGACCGCTCTCGCGCTGGGCGAGGAGGACCCGGCAGGATAGGGCGCATGGATCTTGGACTGAAGGACCGTGTGTACGTGGTGACCGGCGGGACCCGGGGGCTCGGCCGTGCCTCGGCCGAGGCGCTGCTCGCCGAGGGCGCGAAGGTGCTGGTCACCGGGCGCGAGGAGAAGACGGTCGCCGAGGCTGTCGCCGAGCTCGGCCCGGACGCGGCGGGGCTCGCCGCGGACAACGCGGACCCGGAGGCGCCCGCCCGGCTGATCGCGGAGGCGCGCTCCCGCTTCGGGCGCTTCGACGGCATCCTCGTGAGCGTCGGCGGCCCGGCCCCGGGCTTCGCCGCGGACAACACCGACGAGCAGTGGGCGGCGGCCTTCGACAGCGTCTTCCTCGGAGCGGTACGGATGGCAAGGGCGGCGGCCGAGGCGCTGACCGAGGGCGGGGTCATCGGCTTCGTCCTGTCGGGCTCGGTCCACGAGCCGATCCAGGGCCTGACGATCTCCAACGGGCTCCGCCCGGGCCTCGCCGGCTTCGCGAAGTCCCTCGCGGGGGACCTGGGCCCGCGGGGCATCCGGGTCGTCGGCGTGCTGCCGGGCCGGATCGACACGGACCGGGTGCGCTCACTGGACGCCCTCTCGGGCGACGCGGACGCCGCCCGCACGGCGAACGAGTCCCGCATCCCGCTGCGCCGCTACGGCGCCCCGGAGGAGTACGGCCGCACGGCGGCGTTCCTGCTGTCGCCGGCGGCCTCGTACGTGACGGGCGTGATGGTGTCGGTGGACGGCGGCGCCCGGCACGGCTTCTGACGGGGTCGCGGGGCACGGCTTCTGACGGGGCGCGGGGCGTCACGTCACGCGGCGGGCACTGTGCTTGACCGCCCGGAGGCGGGCCTCCGTGGGAAGGGCGGTCAGGCCCGTCGAGGTGCGGGCGTTGGCCAGGGCCTCCGTGCTCAGCGAGGCCAGGGCGGCGCCCGGGGAGGCGTACGGCTCCAAGAGCAGCGCCACGCGCGCGTGCGGGGCCGTGCGGCGGCCCGTCAGGGCGACCCGGGCCCGCGCCACGCCGTCCTGGGCCGTCGCGTCCGCCTCCAGGACGGCCTCCAGGGTCCGGCCGCGTACCCTCGCGCCCTCCCCGTCGCCCGTGTCGATC
This sequence comes from Streptomyces sp. NPDC058579, assembly GCF_042718575.1. Classification (NCBI taxonomy): domain Bacteria; kingdom Bacillati; phylum Actinomycetota; class Actinomycetes; order Kitasatosporales; family Streptomycetaceae; genus Streptomyces; species Streptomyces sp. NPDC058579. The sequence continues at coordinate 31,491 of NZ_JBHXPI010000026.1, read as the reverse complement.
AGGACCTCGGCGAGCCGGGCGCGCCGGAACTGCGCGAGGAGCCACCACAGGGCGAGGAGCACGATCACGCCGAGGACGGCGATCACCACCGGCCACCACCAGCCCTCGTCGCGCCAGCGCAGCCGGTCGGCCCGGCTCAGCAGGACATCGGAGGGGTCGTACCACGGCCACCACGAGGGCACCGGCAGGTCGAACCCGGCGGCGAGGACCGCCCCGCCGACGACGACGAGCACCAGGCCGATCAGGGCGAGCAGCACGCGGTTGACGCGGCGCAGGACGACGGTCACACCCGGCCCCCCTTCGTCGGCGGGCGGCCCACCCGTACGGTCAGCGCCGGCGGCCGGGCGAGGCCCAGGTCGTCGATGCCGGTGCCGAGGACGCTCTCCACGTCGGCGCGGATCTCGTCGAGTTCGCGGAAGTGCGAGACCGCCCGGACGGCCACCTTCTTGCGCCCCATCCGTACCCGTACCGACTGCACGCCCGAGATCTCCATCGCCCGGTCCCGCAGGGTCAGTGCGGCGGCGTCGCGGTCGAGCCCGGCGCGTACGTCGGTGTGGTCCCGGCGCATCGGGAGGACCGCGCGCAGCCCCGGGGTGGCCGCCAGGATCAGCAGCCAGACGCCGACGAGGACGGCGACGGACGCGCCGGCCAGCACCCAGGCGTTGTCGAGCGGCCGGGTCGCCAGGTCGTCGGCGAGTTCACGGCGCCAGGCCATGGCCGTGCGGTCGGCCCGGACGGCGGCCACGTCGTAGAGCAGCAGGCCGGTGGCGCCGAGCAGGACGAGCGCGATCAAGGCCGCGGGGATGCGCCGCACCGCCCAGAAGCGGCGCGCGCCGGGCGGCGGCGGTGGGTCCTTCGGTACGGGTACGGGCGCGTCCTCGGCTCCGGTGCCGGTCGCCGTGTCCGTGGTCATCGCAGCCTCCGCCCGTCGGACTCCCGCGCCGTGCGCGGGGAGTGCAGCCGCTCGACGTGGACGGCCACCTCGGGGACCTCCATGCCCGCCAGCTCCCGTACCCGGCTCATCACCCGGCCGCGCACCGCGCCGCACTGGCGGCCGAGGTCGGAGGGGTAGGCCAGCTCCAGGGTGACCGAGACGCGCGCCGTGTCACGCAGCACGACGACCGAGGCGTGCGGCGCCGAGCCGCCCGGGGGGACCGCGTCGAGCGCCTCCCTCGCGGCACGCGCGGCGATCTTCGCGACGACCCGGTCGGCGATCGTGGTCGCACCACGGCCGGCCGGGCCCACCCGCTCGACCGGCCGGTCGAGCGCACCACCGCCTGCCCCGTCGACTGTCACCCCCGGTCACCGCCGCCGGTCGCCGCGCTCGCGACCCCGGAAGAAGTCGCCGGGTTCGAGGTCGCCCTCCAGGAACCGCCCAACGACGAAGCCGACCGCGCCCAACGCCGCGACCAGCACGAACGCCCCGAATCCGCCGAAGTATCCGGCGAATCCGAGGGCCATTCCGGCCACCAGGCCGACCACCGCCATGCTCATGCTGAGCCCTTTCCGCCGGTCAGCCCGCGGCTACTGGAGCCGTGACTCCGGCACCTCGTCCTCTTCGTCCGGCAGCTTCACGTCGCTCACGGCGATGTTGACCTCGACGACTTCGAGGCCGGTCATCCGCTCGACGGCGGCGATGACGTTCTCGCGCACGGCCCCGGCGACATCGCCGATGGAGACGCCGTAGTCGACGACGATCTCCAGGTCGAGGGCGGTCTGCACCTCGCCGACCTCGGCCTTCACGCCGCGGGTGACCCCCGACTTGGTACCGCCTCCACCGGGCACCCGGTCCCGTACGGCACCGAGCGTGCGGGAGAGCCCACTGCCCATGGCGTGGACGCCGACGACCTCGCGGGCCGCAAGACCGGCGATCTTCTCGACGACGCCGTCGGCGATGGTGGTCCGGCCGCGGGCGGCCGGATTTCCGCCGCCCCGCTTGGTGACGGACGGTTCCTTGGGGTGTGCGGGGTCATTCATCACCGTTCATCCCTTCCGTGGGACTATCTGTGCCTTTGCCCACATTAGGCTGGGGCGATGACGACGACACCTGGGGCGGGATGGGCGGGAACGGTCCGTGAGCGGCTCGGGCCCGGACGGCTGCTGCCGCTCGGGGACGCGGCGGACGGGGCGTGGCTGGCGGAGCGCGCGGCCCGGACGGTGCTGCTGCGGGCGGCGGGCGCGGTACTGGGCGTGGTGCCGGGGGCGCTGCGGGTGGGGCTCGCGGAGGCGGGGGCGGAGGCACCGTTCCCCGTACCGCCGGGCGGGTTGCCGCCGGGGACGCTGCGGATCACCGGGGAGTTCGCGGCGGAGGCGGATCGGGTGGCGGAGCGGCCGCTGCCGGAGCTGGCCAAGGACGTGCGCGGCGTGCTGTTCGTCTCGGCAGAGCGGGAGCTCGGCCTGGTGGTTGCGGCGGTGGACCTGCGGGTGACCGGCCTCGCGGAGGCCGCCCCGGATTCCCCGGCCGCCACTCCCCCACTCGGGCGAACTGCGGGTGGGAACTCCACACCCGAGGACCCGGTGGCGGTCGCCGTGCTCGGGGTGCCGGGCGTGGCGGGCCTCACGTCCGTGCTGGGCGCGCCGCTCCACCGCTCCCCGGGCGCGCTGCGCGTGGAGCTGGCGGTCGCCGCGGGTCACCGCGCCCTGGACGTGGCCCGCGCCGCCCGCGCCCGGGCGGCCGAAACGGCTCCCGGGGCGGCGGCGGTCACGGTCCTGGTCGCGGAGATCCGCTGAGGGCCCGCGTGCGGCGCACGCCCGCGCGCCGAATCAGTCGCCGAGCCCGGCCAGATCGCGCAGTCGGCGGGCCTGGGCGGCGCGCTCGGCGACGCGCTGGTCTTCGTACGAGCGGTCGGCGGCACCCTGGAGCAGCGCCTTGGTCTCGATGACGGCGTCGCGCGGGCCGGAGAGCAGCGCGGCGCTCAAGTCCCGTACCGCACCGTCGAGTTCGTCGGCGGGCACGGCGATGTTGGCGAGGCCGATGCGCTCGGCCTCCTGCGCGTGGACGAAGCGGCCCGTGGCGCAGATCTCCAGCGCACGGGCGTAGCCGACAAGACCCACGAGGGGGTGCGTGCCGGTGAGGTCGGGGACGAGTCCCAGGCTGGTCTCGCGCATGGCGAACTGCACGTCGTCGGCGACGACCCGCAGGTCGCAGGCGAGGGCGAGCTGGAAACCCGCACCGATGGCGTGCCCCTGGACGGCCGCGATCGACACGAGGTCGCTACGACGCCACCAGGTGAACGCCTCCTGGTACTCGGCGATGACCGCGTCCAGGTCCTCGTCCGAACCCCGTGCCAGGTCCAGGAAGGACGGCTCTCCGTCGAAGCCCTCGGGCGTGAACGCCTGCCGGTCGAGCCCCGCGGAGAAGGACTGCCCCTCACCGCGCAGGACGACGACCCGCACGCTGCCCGGCAGTGACCGGCCGGCCTCTGTCAACGCCCGCCACAGAGCGGGAGACTGGGCGTTGCGCTTCGCCGGATTGGTCAGGGTCACCGTGGCAACGGCGTCCTCGACGGTGAGCCGTACACCGTCCTTGTCGAACACGAGCACAGAGTCGAGCGAAGTCATGGGGCGCCTCCGGTTCCGGTGCAGCACGCTTAAGTGACTGCACAGTAACCACCCGGTCGACCGCACGGGCGACCGGGTGGCCACCGTAAGAACCGATGGACCCGACGAACCGCGCCCAGTCAGGCCGAGGCTGCCTTCTTGCCCCGTGTCGCTCCGCCGCGTCCACGCAGCGTGACTCCGGATTCGCTGAGCATCCGGTGGACGAATCCGTAGGAGCGGCCGGTTTCCTCGGCCAGCGCCCGGATGCTCGCACCGGAGTCGTACTTTTTCTTCAGGTCTGCCGCGAGCTTGTCGCGCGCGGCGCCGGTTACCCGGCTGCCCTTCTTCAGAGTCTCGGCCACCCGTGCCTCCTCATGGGAAGTGCGCTCTGGACTTCTCATGATCACCCCTTCCGGACGTCCTGGCCACCCATTCGACAAGGTCCGTGGCACCAGGTTTGCGCCTCGTCGGCCCGTCGCCACGAGCGGAGTCTTTGATTCCGGATGGCGTGATCCACACTCCGGGACACGCCCGGCCAGGAAGTACCAGGTCAGCGCCGCAGAGGGCGAAACAAGGCGGCGCGGCTCTGGCGGAAGGATTCCGCAGAGAGCCGCGCCGGGGGGTATGAGACGCCCTCACTCAGATGAAGGATCACCCATGAGCCGAATGATCCATACCGAGATGATCAGGCGAGCGTCACGAGGTCCTTGTAGTCCGGGCCCCACAGGTCTTCGACACCGTCCGGGAGCAGGATGATCCGCTCCGGCTCCAGCGCGTCGACCGCGCCCTCGTCGTGCGTGACGAGGACGACCGCGCCCTTGTAGGTGCGCAGCGCGCCGAGGATCTCCTCGCGGCTGGCCGGGTCGAGGTTGTTGGTCGGCTCGTCCAGGAGCAGCACGTTCGCCGAGGAGACGACCAGGGTCGCCAGGGCGAGCCGGGTCTTCTCGCCGCCGGAGAGCACCCCGGCCGGCTTGTCGACGTCGTCGCCGGAGAAGAGGAAGGAACCGAGCGTCTTGCGCACGTCGACCAGGTCGAGGTCGGGCGCGGAGGAGCGCATGTTCTCCAGGACCGTGCGCTCCGGGTCGAGCGTCTCGTGCTCCTGGGCGTAGTAGCCGAGCTTGAGACCGTGGCCCGGGGTCACCTCGCCGGTGTCGGCCTTCTCGGCCCCGGCGAGCAGCCGGAGGAGCGTGGTCTTGCCCGCGCCGTTGAGGCCGAGGATGACGACGCGCGAGCCCTTGTCGATCGCGAGGTTCACATCGGTGAAGATTTCCAGCGAGCCGTACGACTTGGACAGGCCCTCCGCCGTCAGCGGGGTCTTGCCGCAGGGCGCGGGCTCGGGGAAGCGGAGCTTGGCGACCTTGTCGGAGACGCGGACGGCGTCCAGGCCGGAGAGCAGCCGCTCGGCGCGCTTGGCCATGTTCTGCGCGGCGACGGTCTTGGTGGCCTTGGCGCGCATCTTGTCGGCCTGCGAGTTGAGGGCGGCGGCCTTCTTCTCGGCGTTCTGGCGCTCGCGCTTGCGGCGCTTCTCGTCGGCCTCGCGCTGCTGCTGGTAGAGCTTCCAGCCCATGTTGTAGACGTCGATCGTGGAGCGGTTGGCGTCCAGGTAGAAGACCTTGTTCACGACGGTCTCGACGAGGTCGACGTCGTGGGAGATGACGATGAAGCCACCGCGGTAGGACTTCAGGTAGTCGCGCAGCCAGACGATGGAGTCGGCGTCGAGGTGGTTGGTGGGCTCGTCGAGGAGCAGGGTGTCGGCGTCGGAGAAGAGGATCCGGGCCAGCTCGACACGGCGGCGCTGACCACCGGAGAGGGTGTGCAGCGGCTGGCCGAGGACGCGGTCCGGCAGGCCGAGGGCGGCGGCGATGGTCGAGGCCTCGGCCTCGGCTGCGTACCCGCCCTTGGTGAGGAACTCGGTCTCCTGGCGCTCGTACTGCTTCATCGCCTTGTCGCGCGTGCCGCCGGAGCCGGTCGCGATGCGCTCCTCGTTCATCCGCATCTTCTTGATGAGGACGTCGAGGCCGCGGGCGGAGAGGATGCGGTCGCGGGCCAGGACGTCGAGGTCGCCGGTGCGCGGGTCCTGCGGGAGGTAGCCGACCTCGCCGGAGCGGGCGATCTGGCCGCCGGCGGGCACGCCCTCGCCCGCGAGGCACTTGGTGAGGGTGGTCTTGCCCGCTCCGTTGCGGCCGACCAGGCCGATGCGGTCGCCCTTGGCGATACGGAAGGAAGCGGACTCGATGAGGATGCGGGCGCCGGCGCGCAGCTCGATGCCGGTAGCGGTGATCACGGACAGACTCCAGGGCGAACGGTTCGGCGGAAGGGGTTGAGTGCGGATTCGACGCCGCTAGTCATGCGCGCGGAGAATGGCCATACGGCCAGTCTAACGGGCCCATGCAACTGCTTTTCGGCTGCTGTCCCCGGCCTGCCCACCGCCACCCCTTCCCCCCAATACCGCCCACACCAGACAAAAGGGGCGATCGCTATCGGATTCGCCGATACTCGGGCGCAAGGCGGCGGTCTCTGCCGCGGCGCGACGGCAGAGGGTGTGGCCCATGCAGTTCGACGACGACGCCAACCTGGACACCTCGGAGGTCAAGGACGTCCGCGGCAGCCGCATCCCCGGCGGCAAGGCGACCGTGGGCGGCGGCATCGTCGGATTCATCGCACTGATCCTGGGGCTGCTCTTCGGGGTGGGTCCCGAGCAGCTGGGGCTCTCCGCCGGCGATCCCGAACCGGTCGCGACCTCGTCCTCGCTCGCCCAGGTCGAACAGACCTGCCGGACCGGCGCCGACGCGAACGCCCGCGAGGACTGCCGGATCGTGGCGGTCGTCAACAGCGTGCAGGACTTCTGGCGGGCGGAGTACGAGCGGCGGGGCGGGCAGTACGGGGACGCGCGCACGGTCATGTTCGCCAACCGGGTCGGCACGGCCTGCGGCTCGGCCACCTCGGCGGTCGGGCCGTTCTACTGCCCCGGCGACCGCCAGGTCTATCTGGACCTGGGCTTCTTCGACGAGCTGCGGACCAAGTTCGGGTCGAGCGGCGGACCCTTCGCCCAGGCCTACGTGGTCGCGCACGAGTACGGCCACCACATCCAGAACATGATGGGCACCCTGGCCCGCGCCCAGGACGGGCGGACGGGCGCGAACTCCAACGCCGTGAAGGTCGAGCTGCAGGCCGACTGCTACGCGGGCGTCTGGGCGCGCCACGCGACGACCACGCCCGACGGGAAGACCGGCCGGCCGCTCCTCACCCGGCTCACGGACGAGGACATCCGGGACGGTCTGGACGCGGCCGCGGCGGTGGGCGACGACCGGATCCAGGAGAAGTTCCAGGGCCGGGTGACACCGGAGAACTGGACGCACGGCTCGGCGGCCCAGCGCCAGCAGTGGTTCTACACCGGGTACCGGACCGGGGACATGGCGCAGTGCAACACCTTCCGCTGAGCCGCCCCGATGTCAGTGCCGGTGTCAGCGCCGGATGCCAGACTGAGACCCAGGTCACATTCCGCCATGAGAAGGAGTGATCGGGATGGCTGAGGCACCCCATATCTGTCCGACCCTGACCTACCACGACGCGCACACCGCGATCAGACAGCTCACGGAGGCGTTCGGCTTCACCCGCACCGCGGTGTACGAGGGCGAGGACGGCAAGGTCATGCACGCCGAGCTGTCGTTCGGCAACGGAATGGTGATGCTCGGCAGCAAGGGCACGGGGACCGAGTTCGACAAGCTGGTCGAGGGCTCCGGGCCCAGCGGGGTGTACGTCCACGTGGACGACGTGGACGAACACCACGCGCGGGCGGTGGCCCACGGCGTCGAGATCGTGATGCCGCCGACCGACCAGGAGTACGGCTCGCGGGACTACATCGCCCGCGACGGCGAGGGGAACGTCTGGAGCTTCGGCACCTACCTGCCGGGGGCCACCGGCTGAGGAGGGGGCGGGGAGCCCGGACGGAGAACCGGGGCGGAGAGCAGAGACACAGAGCCGGGGTGCGAAGCCCTGCGGAGACCCATGGCGGAGAGCCCGGGCGCGGGGGCCCGGGCCGCTGAGCGTCAGGCTCCCCCGGTGTGCACCTGGAAGGCCGCCCGGCGGACCGCCTTGGCGAGGGCGGGGTCGGGGTGGGCGGCGGCGAGGGCGACCAGGACCTGGACCGTACGGGGGTGGCCGATGGCGCGGACCTCGTCGAGGAGCGCCGGGACCGTGCCCTGGACGGCCGACTCCAGGTGCCGGACCAGGAGCGTGCTCTCGCCGTGGTCGGCGACGGCCGCGGCGGTGTCCACCCAGAGCCAGGTGGCCTCCTCGCGGGTGAGCACCTCGGGGGCGTCGTCGGGGTCGGCGCCCTCGTACTCGGCGAGCCAGAGCAGGGCGTACGGCCGCAGCGAGACCTCCTCGGCCGCGGCGCGGACCTCCGCCTCGGCGGGGGCCCCGACGACCCGGAGCGCCTCGAAGGCGAGGCCGCGCAGCAGGGCGTCCTCGCCGCGGGCGACGGCGATCAGCTCGGCGACCGCGCCGGCGAGGGTGCGGGCCGCGAGCCAGGCGCGGTACTCGTCGCGGGCGGGTCCTGGGGTGAGGCCGGCGCAGCCGCGGAGCATGTCCTCGGCGGACTGTTCGATGTTGCCGGCCGGGCTCTGGGCGGCGACGCAGATCTGCTCCAGCTTGACCCAGACCGCCCAGTTGCCGAGCGGGGTCAGGGTCGCCTGACGGCCTTCGGACCCCTCGCCGAGGGTCAGGGCGCCGACGGCGGCGAGCCCTTCCAGGGCCCAGTCGAGCAGCGCGGCGAACCGGTCGGGCCCGGCGGCGGAGGCCGTGACGGGGGCGGGGGCGCCCTCGACGGGCACCTCGCAGCGCTCCTCGCGCAGTTCGTCGACGCGCTGCCCGAGCAGGTCGAGCAGGGCCGGGACCACCACGGGTCCGGCGGAGAGCTGGAGGAGCGAGAGCACCTGGGGGACGGCCTCGACGACCTCGGCGACGGCGCCGGGGGCGACGTCCTCCGGAGCGGGGTGGACCAGGGACCAGGCGTCGAAGAGGGCGACCCAGCCGCGCAGCACGGCGGAGTCGTCGCGGTCCCAGGCGTGCAGCCGCCAGCCGGGGCGGGCGGTGTCGCCGTGGAGCTCCACGAGTCCGGCGAGCCGGGCGCGGTCCCAGCCGGCCCGGATCTGGCCGGGTGTCAGGTCCAGCGCGGCGGCGGCCCGTTCCTGGTCGGGGACGGCCTGCGGGCGGGGTGCGGCGGCGGTCCCGGGCTCGGCGTCGAGGGCCGCCCAGCGGGCGATCCGTACGGCGTCGGCGAGGACGGTCCGGGCCTGGCGGGCCAGTTCCGCGCGGGGCGGAGTGCCCTCCGGCGGGCGCGGGGCCGGGCGGGTGCGCCGGGTCGTCACGGCCCGCCGGGCGGTGGCGAGTGCCCGCGGTCGGACAAGTCGGAGTCTGGAGTTGCGCGCCAATTGCTCATCGGGCTTTCGAGACGTCACGGAGGCAGTCTTCCCGTTGACGGCCCGAAAGCCCAATCGGAATCGAAGGACGCCCGCGCCGGGCCCCGGCCGTGGCGCCACCGCGGCCCGGCGCGGGGCAAGCGGAAGACTCGTGGAGGGCTCGCGGGAGCGCTACAGAAGGGGGGTGAGGAAGCGGCGCAGGGCCTCCTCGTAGCGGATCGGGTCGGCGTTCCACATCGCGGCGTGCGGGGCGTTCCTGACGGTGTGGAGGGTGACCAGTTCCGGTCGGCGGGCGGCCAGTTCGAGGGAGGGTTCCCAGGGGGCGATCGTGTCGCCGGGGCCGTGCAGGACGAGCGTCGGTACGCGCAGGGCGGCCGGGTCGGCGACTTCCGGGAGCCGGTCGCCGTGGGGCCAGCCCCGGCCGGTCGCGGCGCGCACGGCGAGCGGGAGCAGCGGTCCAGGGACGCCCCGGGCGGCGGCGAGGTTGCGCAGGGTGGCCTCCCGGTCGAGGACCGGGGAGTCCAGGACGAGGCCGCGGATGACGTCCCGTACGCCGGATTCGGCGGCGGCGTGCAGGGCCATCGTGGCGCCGGTCCCCCAGCCGTGCAGGACGACGTGCTCGGCGCCCCGGCGGACGGCGTAGCGGACGGCCGCGTCGACGTCGCGCCACTCGGAGTCGCCGAGGTGGCCGAGGCCGTCCGGGGACTGCGGCGCGCCCTCGTCGCCCCGGTAGGAGAGGCAGAGGACGGGGATCTGCCGGCGGGAGAGGAAGGGGACGAGGTTCAGGGGGTGCCGGCGGGTGGTGCCGATGCCGTGCAGGGCGATGACCCAGGTGGAGCGCGGCCCGGGGACGAGCCAGGCGGGGAGGGAGCCGAGTTCGCCGGGGATCTCGACGTCCTCCTGGGCCACGCCGAGGGCGGTCTCCGGGGTGCCGCTGTGCAGCTCGGGCGTGAGCCGGACCCGGGCGCCGGGGCCCAGGTCGCCGTGCTCGACGCGTTCCAGGCGCCGTACGACGGTGTCGGCGGTGTGCGGCACGCGGTCGAGGACCGGGCCCACGACCGCGTGGACGCCGGGGCCCTCGATCCCGTACGTACCGGGGCGCAGGGAGGCGAGGCTGCGGGTCAGGGTGACCTGGCCGGGGCCCGTGGCGTGCACGGTGAGCCGGGGGTCGCCGGGCAGGGGCCGTCCTGACGTCGCCTTCAGGGCGATGTCACCGGCGTACCGACCGGCCGCGAGCGCGGCCGCACCGGCACCGAGCAGAGTGGTGACGGCCGCTGCCGTCGCTGTAGCGGGGCGCACGGTCCCAGTGTCGACACGTCGGGCCGGGGCTGCCACCGGACGAACCCGCCCGTGGCGGTCCCCTGTGAGAGTGACGTGGATCTCGTTGCGGGTCCCTCGGCGGGATGACGACCCTCCGGGCCCGTCCACGGGCTGACACGGGCGAGGGTGGGCGAAGCGGGCGATGTCCCCTGTTTCCGGTGACGGCACGGATTACCCGGGGTCGCACGGCGCTCACATCGTGGACAGAGCGTTCACGCAAGGCCCCTCGGCGGCTCAAGCGGAATGGCTGGAACCCGATTTGGGACACCACAACGCCCGGCCCAGTTCACCTTCCGTTCACTCAGGTTGCCTACGTTCGTCCAGCCACTGACGTCAAACGATTGCCTGGGTAAATGGAACACATCACGCTGCTGCTCGCGATTGTGGTCGTGACAGCTCTCGTGTTCGATTTCACGAACGGTTTCCACGACACCGCCAACGCGATGGCGACGACCATCTCGACCGGTGCCCTCAAGCCCAAGACCGCGGTGGCCATGTCCGCCGTGCTCAACCTGGTCGGTGCCTTCCTGTCCGTCGAGGTCGCCAAGACGATCTCCGGCGGGATCATCAACGAACAGGGCATTCGTACTGAAGTGATCTTCGCGGCGCTCGTCGGCGCCATCCTCTGGAATCTGCTGACCTGGCTCCTGGGTCTGCCGTCCAGCTCCTCCCACGCACTCTTCGGCGGACTGATCGGCGCGGCCGTGATGTCGGCCGGCTGGTCGGCCGTCAACGGCTCGACCGTGGTCAGCAAGGTCCTGATCCCCGCGATCGCCGCGCCGCTCGTCGCCGGCCTCGCCGCGATGGCGGCCACCAAGCTGACGTACAAGCTCGGCTCCAAGACGGAGACGAAGGCCACCGCAAAGGGCTTCCGGGCCGGCCAGATCGCCTCCGCCGGTCTCGTCTCCCTCGCCCACGGCACCAACGACGCGCAGAAGACGATGGGTGTCATCACCCTCGCCCTGGTCACCGGCGGCGTCCTCGCCCCCGGCTCCAACCCCCCGATGTGGGTCGTCGTCTCCGCCGGTATCGCCATCGCGCTCGGCACCTACCTCGGCGGCTGGCGCATCATCCGCACCATGGGCAAGGGCCTCACCGACCTCCAGCCGCAGCAGGGCTTCGCCGCCCAGACCAGCGCGGCCACGGTCATCCTGGCCTCGTCCAACCTGGGCTTCTCGCTCTCCACCACGCAGTCCTGCTCCGGCGCCGTGATGGGCGCGGGCCTCGGCCGCAAGGGCGGTGTCGTCCGCTGGTCGACCGCCACCCGGATGTTCGTCGCCTGGGGTCTGACCCTGCCCGCCGCGGGCCTGGTCGGCGCCGGCGCCGAGTTCCTCACCAAGCAGGGCCCCTGGGGCGTCGCCGTCGTCGCGGTCCTCCTGGTCGCCGGCTCGGCGGTCATCTGGGCGCTCTCCCGCCGCAAGCCGGTCGACCACCACAACGTCACGGCCGACGAGATCGACGGCGAGCCCGCGGGCGTCGTGACCACCGCCATCGCGGCCGTCACCCCGCCGGCCCCCGCCGGTTCCTTCGCCACCGTCGCGGACGACGACCTCAAGACCACCATCCCCTCGCCGGCCCCCACGGACCCGGCAGCCCCCGCCGCCTCGGCCGCGGTGTAAGGAACCAACGACATGAAGATCGACTGGGCAGCTCTCGGCTCCGTCTTCGGAGTCAGCCTCGTGGCGACCGTCGCCCTCGTGGGCCTCTTCACCCTCGGCATCATCGGCCTCTCCAAGCAGGAGCAGGCCGCGGCCCAGGGCGGCTCCGCGGCCATGGCGCGCACCGGCGCGTACGCCTGCTTCGCGCTCTGCGCGGCGGCCGTCGCGTACGGCATCTATCTGATCGTCGTCTGACGACGATCCCGCTCCGCCGGCCGGGCGGGTCGCACCTTCGGGTGCGGCCCGCCCGGTCGTCGTTTCACCGGGTCCGTGTGGTGCTTCGCACAGTGTCCCGCCGCAGGTCAAGCGTGAGTTGACGGGTGTTCGCACACGTGGTGGACTTCCGGGGCCATTACGGCGGCAAACAGAGGAAGCCCGGTGCGAATCCGGCGCGGTCCCGCCACTGTGACCGGGGAGTCGCTCCCCCGGGAGCCAGGAACTCTCGCCGCCGGTCACGTCGAGCCAGGGCGCGGACCCTGAGTGAGGACACAGCGCCATGCCCGGCCGCAGTGCTGCCCCAGGTGTATTCGCTTACGGCGCGGCCGCCGGCCTTGCCGCCGATCTGATCGTCGGCGACCCCCGCCGCGGCCACCCGGTCGCCGCGTTCGGGCGCGCCGCAGGGGCCGTCGAGAAGCTGCTCTGGCGCGACCACCGCGGGTGGGGCGCGCTGCACACCGCCGTCTGTGTCACGGGCGCCGCGGGCGCCGCCGCGCTGGCCGCCCGTACCGTACGTGACCACCCCCGGGCCTCCGCCGCGCTGACCGCCGCCGCCGTGTGGGCCGTCGTCGGCGGGACGACCCTGGGCCGGGAGGCCCGCGCGATCGGCGGGGCGCTCGCCGCCGGCGACCTGGACGTGGCCCGGGAGCGGCTCCCCCATCTCTGCGGGCGCGATCCGCAGTCCCTGGACGGTCCGGCAATGGCCCGCGCGGTCGTGGAGTCCGTCGCCGAGAACACCTCCGACGCCGTCGTAGGGGCCCTGGTCTGGGGCGCGGTCGCGGGCGTACCGGGCCTGGTCGGCTTCCGGGCGGTGAACACCCTGGACGCCATGGTCGGCCACCGGTCGGCACGGTACCGGCGGTTCGGCTGGGCCTCGGCCCGGCTCGACGACGTGGCCGGCTGGCCGGGCGCCCGGCTGACCGCCGCGCTGGCGACGGTGGCCGGGGGCGATCCGCGGGGGGCGGTACGCGCCTGGAAGGCGGACGCGGCGAAGCACCCGAGCCCCAACGCCGGCCCGGTGGAGGCCTCCTTCGCGGGGGCGCTCGGGGTACGGCTCGGCGGGACGCTGTCGTACGGCGGCCGGGTCGAGCACCGGCCCGTACTGAACGGGGAGGGACGGGCCGTGGAGGTCGCGGACATCGAACGGGCGGTCCGGCTCTCGCGCCGGGTGACGGGGCTTACGCTCGCCGTCTGTGTGGGCGGACGGATCGTGGCGGGCGCGCTGAAGGCGCGTGCGGTGAAGCGGAGGACGATATGAGGGGCGGCGGGCTGCTGGTCGCCGGGACCACGTCCGACGCGGGCAAGAGCGTCGTCACGGCGGGCATCTGCCGCTGGCTGGTCCGGCAGGGCGTGAAGGTCGCCCCGTTCAAGGGCCAGAACATGTCCCTGAACTCCTTCGTGACCCGGGAGGGCGCGGAGATCGGCCGGGCACAGGCCATGCAGGCCCAGGCGGCCCGGGTCGAGCCGACCGCGCTGATGAACCCGGTCCTCCTGAAGCCGGGCAGCGACCGCTCCAGCCAGGTCGTCCTGATGGGCAAGCCGGTGGGCGAGTTGAGCGCGCGCGGCTACCACGGGGGGCGGCAGAAGGAGCTCTTCGAGCCGGTGATGGCGTGCCTGGAGGAGCTGCGGGGCACGTATGACGCCGTGATCTGCGAGGGGGCGGGCAGTCCGGCCGAGATCAACCTGCGCCGGACCGACATCGTGAACATGGGCATCGCGCGGGCCGCGCGGCTGCCGGTGCTCGTGGTCGGGGACATCGACCGGGGCGGGGTGTTCGCCCAGTTCTTCGGCACGACGGCGCTGCTCGCGCCGGAGGACCAGGAGCTGATCGCGGGCTATCTCGTGAACAAGTTCCGCGGCGACGTGACCCTGCTCGAGCCGGGGCTCGACATGCTGCTGGGGCTGACCGGGCGGCGTACGTACGGTGTCCTGCCGTACGCGCACGGGCTCGGCATCGACGAGGAGGACGGACTGCGGGTCTCCCTGCGGGGCGCGGTCCGCGAGTCGGTCGTCGCGCCGCCGGTCGGCTCGGACGTGCTGCGGGTCGCCGTGTGCGCCGTACCGCTGATGTCGAACTTCACGGACGTGGACGCGCTGGCGGCCGAACCGGGCGTCGTCGTGCGGTTCGTGGACCGGGCCGAGGAGCTGGTCGACGCGGACCTGGTGATCGTGCCGGGCACCCGGGGCACGGTGAAGGCCCTCGCGTGGCTGCGCGAACGCGGGCTCGCGGACGCGTTGGCCCGGCGCGCGGCGGAGGGCCGGCCGGTGCTCGGCATCTGCGGCGGCTTCCAGGCGCTCGGGGAGCGGATCGAGGACGAGGTCGAGTCGAAGGCCGGCACGGTCGACGGGCTCGGGCTGCTGCCGGTACGGGTCCGGTTCGCGGCCGAGAAGACGCTCGCGCGGCCGGTCGGCGAGGCGCTCGGTGAGCGGGTGGAGGGGTACGAGATCCACCACGGGGTCGCGGAGGTCCTTGGCGGGGACCCGTTCCTGGACGGGTGCCGGGTCGGCGCGGTCTGGGGCACGCACTGGCACGGCTCGCTGGAGAGCGACGGCTTCCGCCGGGCGTTCCTGCGGGAGGTCGCGGCGGCGGCCGGGCGGCGCTTCGTCCCGGCCCCGGACACGTCGTTCGGGACGCTCCGCGAGGAGCAGCTGGACCGGCTCGGGGACCTGATCGAGGAACACGCCGACACGGACGCGCTGCTGCGGCTGATCGAGCACGGGGCGCCGGCGGGGCTGCCGTTCGTGCCGCCGGGGGCGCCGTGAGCTGCGCCCGGCCTTCGGCCGGGCTTGGGTTCCCACCCGCACCGCCCGTGCGGCATGGAGAACAGAGGTGCGGGTGGCCCCTGTGCGTGGTCACTCACCATCGGCGACCGCGGGCCGTCGCACATCGACAAGAACGTCAGCGAACCGAACTCGAAGAGAGGACCACCCGATGAGCACCCGGTATCCGTTCACCGCCGTCGTCGGTATGGACGACCTGCGCCTCGCGCTGCTGCTCAACGCGGTGAGCCCGGCCGTCGGTGGAGTCCTCGTGCGGGGCGAGAAGGGGACCGCCAAGTCGACCGCCGTGCGGGCGCTCGCGGACCTGCTGCCGTCGGTGGCGGTCGTCGCGGGCTGCCGGTTCAGTTGCGACCCGGGCTCGCCCGATCCGCAGTGCCCCGACGGGCCGCACGAGACCGCGGGCGCCGACGCCCGGCCCGCGCGGATGGTCGAGCTGCCCGTCGGCGCCTCCGAGGACCGGCTCGTCGGTGCGCTCGACATCGAGCGGGCCCTCGCCGAGGGCGTGAAGGCCTTCGAGCCCGGTCTGCTGGCCGACGCGCACCGGGGGATCCTCTACGTCGACGAGGTCAACCTCCTCCACGACCACCTGATCGACCTGCTCCTCGACGCCGCCGCGATGGGTTCCTCGTACGTCGAGCGCGAAGGCGTCTCCGTACGGCACGCGGCCCGCTTCCTGCTCGTGGGCACGATGAACCCCGAAGAGGGCGAGCTGCGGCCGCAGTTGCTGGACCGGTTCGGTCTGACGGTCGAGGTCGCGGCCTCCCGCGAGCCCGAGCAGCGGGTGGAGGTCGTCCGGCGGCGGCTCGCCTTCGACGACGAACCGGCCGCGTTCGCCGCGCGCTGGGCGGGCGAGGAGACCGCGCTGCGAGAGCGGATCGTCGCCGCGCGCGAGCTGCTGCCGCGCGTGGCGCTCGGGGACGCGGCCCTGCTCCAGATCGCCGCGACCTGCGCCGCGTTCGAGGTGGACGGCATGCGCGCGGACATCGTGATGGCCCGGACGGCGACCGCGCTGGCCGCGTGGGCCGGGCGCACGGAGGTGAGCTCCGAGGACGTCCGGCAGGCGGCGCTGCTCGCGCTCCCGCACCGCCGCAGGCGGAACCCCTTCGACGCGCCGGGGCTCGACGAGGACAAGCTCGACGAGACGCTGGAGCAGTTCAAGGGCGAGGACGAGGGCGACGAGGACCCGGACCCCGGTCCGGACGGCCCCGGCGGCCCGGGTGGCGGCGGAGGCGGCGTTCCGCCGCAGAGCGAGGGGCCGGAGGGGAACTCTCCGCAGGACGCCGGGCCCGACGAGGCGCCCGCGCCGGCTCCCCAGGGGCCCGGAGGCGCCGGTGAGCGTGCCGCCGTCAAGGCCGCCGAGCCGTTCCGTACGAAGATGCTCAGCGTCCCCGGACTCGGCGAGGGCGCGGCGGGCCGCCGCTCCCGGGCCCGTACCGAACACGGCAGGACCACCGGTTCCGTACGGCCCCGGGGCGCGCTGACCAAGCTGCACCTGACCGCGACCGTGCACGCCGCCGCCCCGCACCAGAAGGCGCGCGGGCGGAGCGGACCGGGGCTCGTCGTCCGCCGTGACGACCTGCGGCAGGCGACGCGCGAGGGCCGGGAGGGGAACCTGGTGCTCTTCGCCGTGGACGCCTCCGGTTCGATGGCGGCGCGGCAGCGGATGAGCGCCGTGAAGGGAGCGGTGCTCTCGCTGCTCCTCGACGCCTACCAGCGGCGCGACAAGGTCGGCCTGGTCACCTTCCGGGGCCGGGACGCCGAGGTGGCGCTGCCGCCCACGTCCTCGGTCGACGCCGCCGCGGCCCGGCTCGAACAGCTCCCCACGGGCGGCCGTACGCCGCTGTCGGCGGGGCTGCTGAAGGCCCACGACGTGCTGCGCGTCGAGCGGCTGCGCGACCCCTCGCGCCGGCCGCTGCTCGTGGTCGTGACCGACGGCCGGGCGACCGGCGGCGGCGCCGACCCGGTGGCGCTCGCCGCCCGCGCCGCGCGGCTGCACGCCGCCGAGGGCACGGCCGCCGTCGTCGTGGACTGCGAGACCGGTCCCGTACGGCTCGGGCTCGCCGGGGACCTCGCCCGCGAACTGGGCGGCACCGCCGTGACCTTGGACGAGCTCCGCGCCGACTCGATCGCCGGGCTCGTCAGGAACGTACAGGCAGAGCAGCACGCAACGAGGAGGGCAGCCTGATGCCGCAGGGACAGCCGACCGCAGTTCCCGACGACGGTCTCACCACCCGCCAGCGCCGCAACCGGGCGCTGGTGATGGTCCACACCGGCGTCGGCAAGGGGAAGTCGACCGCCGCCTTCGGCATGGCGCTGCGCGCCTGGAACCAGGGCTGGCCGATCGGGGTGTTCCAGTTCGTCAAGTCCGCCAAGTGGAAGGTCGGCGAGGAGAACGCCCTCAAGGCACTCGGCGAGACCGGCAAGGGCGGCACGGTCACCTGGAACAAGATGGGCGAGGGCTGGTCCTGGATCCAGCGCGAGGTCGCCGAGGGCGAGCAGTCCCACGAGGACAAGGCGCGCGAGGGCTGGGAGCAGGTAAAGCGCGACCTCGCGGAGGAGAAGTACAAGTTCTACGTCCTCGACGAGTTCGCGTACCTGCTGCACTGGGGCTGGATCGACACGGCCGAGGTGGTCGAGGTGCTCCGCGACCGTCCCGGGCATCAGCACGTCGTCATCACCGGCCGCAACGCCCCGCAGGAGCTCGTGGACTTCGCGGATCTCGTCACGGACATGTCGAAGGTGAAGCACCCGATGGACGCGGGTCAGAAGGGCCAGCGGGGCATCGAGTGGTAGCACGTCTCGTCATCGCCGCGCCGTCCTCCGGCGCGGGCAAGACCACGGTCGCGACCGGCCTGATGGCCGCGTTCGCGGGCCGTGGCCTCGCGGTCTCCCCGCACAAGGTCGGCCCGGACTACATCGACCCGGGCTACCACGCGCTCGCGACGGGGCGGCCGGGCCGCAACCTCGACGCGTACATGTGCGGTACGGGGCTGATCGCGCCGCTCTTCGAGCACGGGGCGCGCGGCTGCGACCTGGCGGTCGTCGAGGGCGTCATGGGCCTGTACGACGGGGCCGCCGACCAGGGCGAGCTGGCGTCGACCGCCCAGGTGGCGAAGGTGCTCAAGGCGCCCGTGGTGCTGGTCGTGGACGCGTCCTCGCAGTCGCGGTCGGTGGCGGCCCTGGTGCACGGGTTCGCCTCCTGGGACCCGGAGGTGCGGATCGGCGGGGTCATCCTCAACAAGGTCGCCTCGGACCGGCACGAGCACCTGCTGCGGGAGGCGCTCGGCGGGTCGGGGGTGCCGGTCATGGGCGTGCTGCGGAGGGCGCCCGCGGTGGCGACTCCCTCGCGGCACTTGGGCCTTGTGCCGGTGGCCGAGCGGCAGGCCGCTGCGTTGGCCGCCGTGGCGGCGCAGGGGGAGCAGGTGCTTCAGGGGTGCGACCTGGATGCGCTGTGGGCGCTTGCGCGGTCGGCGCCGCCGATGCCTGGAGAGGCCTGGGACCCCGTGGGCGCCGTTCAGGTGCGGCCCGGTGGGGTGGCACGACCGCGCGTGGCCGTCGCCGGTGGCGCCGCCTTCACGTTCTCGTACGCCGAGCATGCCGAGTTGCTGACCGCCGCCGGGGCCGAGGTGGTGACGTTCGATCCGCTGCGGGACGAGGCGCTGCCCGAGGGGACCTCCGGGCTCGTCATAGGTGGCGGGTTTCCCGAGATGTACGGTGCCGAGCTGTCCGCCAACGAGCCGTTGCGGAAGGCCGTCGCCGAGTTGGCCGGGTCCGGGGCGCCGGTCGCCGCGGAGTGCGCCGGGCTGCTGTACCTCGCGCGTTCGCTGGACGGGCGGCCCATGTGCGGGGTGCTCGACGCGGAGGCGCGGATGTCGGAGCGGCTCACGCTCGGGTACCGGGACGCCGTGGCGGTGAGCGACAGTCCGCTCGCCGAGGCCGGGGCGCGGATGCGGGGGCACGAGTTCCACCGGACCGTGATCGAGCCGGGCGCCGGGGACCAGGCGGCCTGGGGGCTGCGGCAGCCGGAGCGGCGTTTGGAGGGGTTCGTCCAGGGCGGGGTGCACGCGAGTTATGTGCACACCCACTGGGCGGGGGCCCCGGAGGCGGCGGTCCGGTTCGTCGCGCACTGCGGGAACGGGCCTGCCGCGTGAGATCAGCCGCCCGACACACCCACCACGAGCCAGATGAAGCCGACGCCCGCCACCGTGCACAGCAGGGTGGAGAGGGCCGGGTGTTCGTGGTGGGCCTCGGGGAGGATCTCGGCGGCGGCGAGGTAGAGCAGGGCGCCGCCGAAGAAACCCAGATAGCTGCCGAGGAGTTCCTCCGGAAGGGTGAACAGCAGCGTGGACGCCGCGCCGACGATCGGGGCGGCCGCGTCCGCGATCAGCATCAGGACCGCCTTGCGCCGGGCGTTCCCGTAGAGGCTGGTGATCGTGTACGTGTTGAACCCGTCGGCGAAGTCGTGGGTGATGACGGCGAGCGCGACGGTCGCGCCCATGCCCCCGCCGACCTGGAAGGCGGCGCCGAGCGCGATGCCGTCCATGAGGCTGTGGGCGACCATCGCCGCCGCCGCGGTGAGGCCGACCTGCGGCACCCGCTCGTCGGCCCCGACCCCGTGCGCGGCCTGACGGACCGCCAACAGCCGTTCCACGACATGGGCGAAGAGGAACCCGCCCATGAAGAGCAGCAGGGCCTGCGGCACGCCGAAGACCTTCTCGCCCGCGGCTTCCATGGCCTCCGGCAGGAGGTCGAGTCCGACCACGCCGAGCATCAGTCCGCCGGCGAGGCCGAGGACCAGGTGGCGTCGGTCGGTGACGCGCTGCGCCGTCCAGCCGCCGAAGAGCGTCATGAGGAACGCGCCGAGCGCGACGAAAACGGCCATGCGCCTTTGCTATCGGATCGGGCGCGATCCGCGCACATCGGACTCGCCTTCGGGCGCCTGGGGTTGGCCTGGGACGACGCCGTCGTGGTGGAGGGCTCGGTGCCCGACCGCGCGGTGAACGTCTGCCGGGCGCACCCCAAGGTGGCCGTGCTGCCCGCGCCGGGCTTCGGGCCCGCCGAGCTGGGCTCGGCGCTGGCGCACCGGGTGGCGTCGCGGACGCTGGTGGTGTTCTCGGCCCTTGGCGATCCGTTCCGCGAGCGGTTCGAGCGGGTGGAGCCGGCGGAGGCGATGTGCCGCGGCTGGGACGGCGTGAGCCTGGTCCTGTGCCTGGACGAGTCGCGGCAGGACGGGCCCGCTCCGGTGGTCACCGGTCCGCTCACCGGGCCGGGGCGGTGGGCGCTGCCGGACGGGGAGTTCGCGGCCGGGAGCGCCGGCAGGTCCGTACTGCCGTACGAGGCACGGGCGTTGGCGCTCGCGCGGCTCGGGCCGCGGGCCGGGGATCTGGTCTGGGACATCGGTTCGGGCTGCGGCGCGGTGGCGATCGAGTGCGCCCGGCTCGGCGCGGCGGCGGTCGCCGTGGAGCGGACGGCGTCGGGGGTCGAGCGGGTCCGGGCGAACACGGCCGCCCACGGGGTGGAGGTGCGGGCTGTGCGGGGGGAGGCGCCTGCGGTGCTGACCCATCTCGCCGATCCGGACGGGGTGTTCGTCGGGGGCGGTCCTGGTACGGGCCGTGAGCTGGAGTCGATCGTGCTGTCGGCGGCGCGGCGGGCGCGCCGCGCGGTGGTGGTGGCGGTGCCCGACCGGGAGCGGATCTCGCCGGTCCGGTCGGCGCTCGCGTCCTGCGGGTTCGCGGCCGAGGGGGTGCTGCTGCGGTCCGAGCGGCTGGACGCTCCGTCCGCGGCGCCGGTGCCGCCGGTGTGTCTGGTCTGGGGGACGCGATGAGCGGGGTGACGGTCGGGGTCGGCGCGCGGTCCGGGGTGTCCGTGGACGAGGTGCTCGCCCCGGTGGTGGCGGCGCTGCGGGAGGCCGGTCTCGCGTGCTCGGACGTGGTGGCGTTCGCGACGCTGGAGGTACGGGCGGCGGAGCCGGGGATCGTGGGCGCGGCCCAGCGTCTCGGCGTACCGCTGCGGGCCTACGGGTCCGAGGAGCTGTCCGCCGTGTCCGTACCGCACCCCTCGGGGGTCGCGCTCGCGGCGACGGGGACGGCGTCGGTGGCGGAGGCGGCGGCGCTGCTCGCGGCGGGGCCGGGTGCCGTGCTGCTCGTACCGAAGCGGAAAGCGGCGCGTGTGACGTGTGCGATCGCCCGCGGAAACCGGGCCCTCCGGCTTCGTCCGAACGAAGATGCCGCCGCCGTACGGTTGTTGCCCCAGGGACGGGGGTACATCGACGGTCAGACGGAGCCCCGTACACCCCCCACTCATCACCCGACGGCGGCCATGGATACCCACGCGCATTCTGACGTCCACGATCTGCGGCACCACGGTGACGCGGAGGTACGGGACGAGAAACTGATCGATCTCGCGGTCAACGTCCGGACGCACACGCCTCCGGAGTGGCTGCGGGCACGTATAGCTGATTCCCTGACCGGCCTGGCGCAGTACCCGGACGGCCGGGTCGCGCGGGCCGCGGTCGCCGAGCGGCACGATCTGCCGGCGGCCCGGGTGCTGCTCACGGCCGGGGCGGCGGAGGCGTTCGTGCTGCTCGCGCGGGCGCTTCCGGCGCGCCGGCCGGTGGTGGTGCATCCGCAGTTCACCGAGCCCGAGGCGGCGCTGCGCGACGCGGGGCACACGGTGCGCCGGGTGCTGCTCCGCGAGGAGGACGGCTTCCGGCTCGATCCGGCGGCCGTGCCGGAGGACGCGGACCTGGTGGTGATCGGGAACCCGACGAACCCGACGTCCGTGCTGCATCCGGCGGCGGCGATCGCGGCCCTGGCCAGGCCGGGGCGGACGCTGGTGGTGGACGAGGCCTTCATGGACGCGGTGCCGGGCGAGCGGGAGTCGCTGGCCGGGCGGACGGACGTGCCGGGTCTGGTGGTGCTGCGGAGCCTCACGAAGACCTGGGGCCTCGCGGGGCTGCGGATCGGCTACGTCCTCGCGCACCCGGACACGATCGCCCTTCTCCAGCGGGCGCAGCCGCTCTGGCCGGTGTCGACTCCGGCGCTCGTGGCGGCGGAGGCGTGCATGTCGCGGGCGGCGCTCGCGGAGGCGGAGCTCGCGGCGCACCGGATCGGCGTGGAGCGGGCCCATCTGCTCGCGGGGCTCGCGGAGTTCGACGAGGTGCGCGCGGTGGCGGCGGCGGAGGGTCCGTTCGTACTGATCCGGATCGATCGCGCGGACGCGGTACGGGAGCGGCTGCGGGCGCTCGGCTTCGCCGCGCGGCGCGGGGACACGTTCCCGGGCCTGGACCGGAACTGGCTCCGGCTCGCGGTGCGGGACCGGGTCACGACCAACCGTTTCCTGCAGGCTCTGGACCAGGCGCTGTTGATCGAGGGCTGAGGGCCCTTTTCGGGCTTTCGCGCGTACGTCACGCGCACGGGGAGGGCGGCGCCGTCGCGCCGCCCTCCCCGCGTGCTCCCCTACCCCTCGGGCCCCAGGCCCCCTCGGGTCGGTCAGCCGCGGGCGCGGCTGCGGGCCAGGACGAGCGCTCCCGCGCCGCCGCCGAGCAGGACGATGGCGCCGCCTGCCAGGTACGGGGTCATCGAGCTGCCGCCGGTCGCGGCGAGGTTCTGATCGGTGGGCTTGGCGCCGTCGTTCTGGGTCTTCACGCCACCGGCGTCGGTGGGCTCGGTGGAGGGCTCGTGCGAGGGCTTCTCGGTCGGCTGACCGGTGGGCTCCTCCGTGGGCTTCTCGGTCGGCTTCTCGGTGGGCTTCGTGCCCTTCGGCGTCTCGCAGGTGGCCTCGGCGAGGGTGACCGTGCCGTTGACCTCGGCCACGCCGAGCTTCAGCGGGTTGACCTCCACCTTCAGTTCGAGGGCGGTGGCGGCGGCGGTGCGCGAGGTGGTGGACGTACGGGACAGGTCGAGGGTCACGTCGCCGACGCCCGGCACGCTGACCTTGGTCTGGCCGGCCGTCGACAGGGTGGTCTTCTTGCCGAGGACGGTCACGTGCCCGAGCAGGTTCGCCTCGGCGACCGGCTGCTTGCCGGTCTCGCAGAGCGCCTTGGCGGTGACCTTCTCGACCTCGATCAGGGAGAGCAGGGGCACGCCGGGGACGTGGACCCGGGCCTTGACCAGGTTGACGTACCCCTCGGCCTTGTCCTTGTCGACCGTGGCCTTCGACGTGGCGACGTCGGCGCGCAGCACGTCGATCGGCTTGCCGTTCTCGGCGCCCCGCACCTTGACGGTCAGCGCGGTCTTGTCCTCGGTCTCCGGCGCCTTGACCTCGTTGAGGGAGACGCGCAGCGGCACGTCGACCGACTTGTTGAGCAGGGAGACGTCGAGACCGGTCCGCAGGACGACGGCGGTCGCGCGCCCCTCGCCGCCGGTGGCGTGCGCCGCGGGGGCCAGGAGGACCACGGGCCCGACGGCCAGCGCGACGGCGGTCGCCGCGGCGGCGGTGCGGCGTACGGGCATGCGGAAGGTGTTGCTGTTCAAGATGGTGGTACCCCCACAAGAGACATGGCGTCGCCGGCCGCTCACCACGGGGACACGGGGTCGACGCGGTCTCGGCGACTTGAGACACCGGAATCTTTACGCACGGAGGGTGAACTGGCAGACACCTGGCGTGAGTTCACTCCAAAGGGGGGTTTCCGCGCCCATATTCGATTCTTTCGGCACACGCGTTCCCGCGCGCCCCGCGCGTTGCGAATCGCGCGGGGCGCACCACGGAAGTGCTTCAACGACGCCCGCCGACCTCCGGTAACGGACGGTCAACCCGACGCATCGGCGGCGGGCCGGATCGGGGTCGGGTCAGGAGGCGCGCCAGTAGCCCAGGGAGTGGACCCGCTCCTTGGGGAGCGCGAGCTCCTTGCGGACGTACGCGGCGAGGGTGCGGGTGGTCGCCGTGTCGCAGGCGATCCAGACGTACGGGTCCTCGCCCTTCTCAAGCAGCTCGGGAAGGTCGCCGCGCACCCGCTCGACGAGCGCGGCGCCGCCGGCCTGGCGCGGGACCCGGCGCAGCTCGTGGCGGTCCGCGTCGAGGCGCAGCGGCAGCTCCTCGTCGGCCTCGTGCGAGGTCTCGAACCAGAGGGTGGCCGGGACGTCGGGCGCGGAGTCGAGGAGCGAGTTGATGGCGGGCAGCGAGGCGGGGTCGCCGATCACGAACATCCGGCCGGGCCGGGGCTCGGGGGCGGTGAAGCCGGTGCCCTGGAGGGTGGCCTCGATGGTGTCGCCGGGGGCGCAGGAGCGGGCCCAGTCGCTGGCGGCGCCGTCATGGAGGGCGAACTCCAGGCTGAAGGTGCCCGCCTCCTGGTCGGGGTCGACGAGGGTGTAGGCGCGCTGGTGCGGCTTGCCCGCGCTCTCGAACCAGAGCCGTACCCACATCGTCGGGTGGACACCGACGGCGGCGAGCAGGCCGCCGTCCGTCAGGTGCACCCGGCGGTAGTGCTCGGTGACCTGCTCGGCCCCGGTCACGGTGAACGTGAAGTCCCGCCCCCGGAACAGCTTCAGGACCACACCTTCCCAGCCATGCCCCACCGCGATCGCCTCCCCATGCGTTACCTGTAGATTAATTTAGGTCAGCCTAACCTAAGCAGAGCGAAGAGGATCGGGGTCGGAGTGGGTATCGAGGTCTACCGGGACGATTGGGGCGTTCCGCATCTGCGGTGCACCGATCAGGACGAACTCGCCTTCGCGCAGGGACGGGTGACGGCGGTGGACCGGGCCTGGCAGTTGGAGGTCGAGCGGCACCGGGCGCAGGGCACGACGGCCGCGTTCCTCGGCGCCGGCGAGACCGGCTGGGACACCTTCGCGCGCCAGGCCAGGCTCGCCGACACCGCCCGCCGCTGCTTCGACCGGCTGGACGAGCGGACGGCGCGCTGGGTCCGGGCGTACGTGGACGGGGTCAACGCGGGCCTGCCGGAAGGCGCGGCGCGCGCGGGCCAGTTCGCGCGGGTCGGGCTCGCGCCGGGCCACTGGGAGCCGTGGACGCCGCTGGCGGTCTGGCTCACCACCCACATCCTGTTCGCGGGCTTCCCCGCCAAGCTGTGGCGGGAGGAGGTCGCGCGCCGGCTCGGCGAGGAGTGGACGGAGCTGTTCGCCACGGACGGCCCCGGGACCTCCGGCTCCAACGGCTGGATCGTCTCCGGCGCCCGGACGGCGAGCGGCTCCGCGATCATCGCGGGCGACCCGCACCGCTTCATCGAGGCGCCCGGGGTGTACCAGCAGATCCGCCTCGCGTGCCCGGAGTACGACGTGCTCGGCCTGGCGGTCCCGGGCGTCCCCGGCATCGCCCACTTCGGCCACACCGGAGGCGTGGCCTGGGCGATCACCAACGCCATGTCCGACTACCAGGACGTCTACCGGGAACGGCTCCGCCGCACCGCCGACGGCGGCGTGGAGGCGCTGGGCCCGGACGGCTGGCGCCCGGCGTCCGCCCACCGGGAGACGGTGGAGGTCGCGGGCGGCGACCCGGTCGTGATCGAGGTGATCGAGACCGAGCGCGGCCCGGTGATCATCGGCCCGGACGGCGGGCCGATCGGGGGTCCGGAGCAGCCGGTCGGGGGTCCGGAGAAGCCGGTCGGCGGGGACGGGGTCGTCTGGGAGGCGATCAGTCTGCGGTACCCGCCGCGCGTGACCGGAGAGCTGGGGTTCGCGGTGCTGCCCGAGCTGCTCGCCGCCCGGACCGTCGCGGACGTGGACCGGGCCGTCGACGGCTGGGTCGAGCCGGTCAACGTCGTCATGGCCGCCGACGTGGACGGCGGACTGCTGCACCGGGTCGCCGGGTACGTCCCCGTCCGCGACCACGCCAACTCCGTGCGGGTGGTACCCGCCTGGGAGGCCGCGCACGACTGGCGGGACGGGGCCGCGGTGGCGACGCCGCGCGCGGAGGTGGAGGGCCACGCCGTCATGGCCAACGCGCGCGGCCTCGCGGCGCCGCTCGGCATCGAGTTCGCCCCGCCGCACCGGGCGGCCCGGATCGACGCGCTGCTCGAAGCCTCGACGGCCTGGACGCCCGAGGCGATGGCCGGCATCCACACCGACACCGACAACCCCTCGGCGGCCCGCCTGCTCGCGGCGATCCGCGCGACGGCCCCGGAAGCCGAAGCCCCGGACACCGCCGCCGACGCCGCCGACGCCCACCCCGACGCCCCCGCCCTCCCCCCCGGCGCCCTCGCCGTCCGCGCCCGGCTGCTCGGCTGGGACCGCCGGATGGACGCGGACAGCACCGACGCCGGTCTGTACGCCGCCGTGCGCGGCGCCGTCGTCCGGCGGCTCACCGGGCACCCGGCGTTGGCGGCGCTCCGGGAGCCCGCCCCGTACCCCGCGGTCTTCCAGCCCTGGCTGGCCCTCGGGCCGCGGGTGGCCCTCGCCCTGGAGACGCTGCTGTCCTCCGGCCCCGTACCGGCCGCCGATGTCGCCGAGATCGTCCGCGAGGCCCTGGAGGAGGTCGCCGCCGGCGAGGAGCCGCCCGCCTGGGGCGTCACGCACCGGCTCGCTCCGTGGCAGGCGCTCCCCGACGAGGACGAGGACGACGCCGACTGGCCCGGTCTCTCCGGGGACCACGACTGCGTGATGTCCTCGACCAGCGTGCCCGGCTACACCGACCGCAGCGCCCGCGCCTCGGCCGCCCGCTACGTCTGGGACCTGGCCGACCGCGACAAGAGCCTGTGGATCGTGCCGTTCGGCGCCTCCGGGGTCGCCGACGACCCCCACCACCGCGACCAACTCCCCCTGTGGCTGCGGGGCGGACTCGCCCCCGTCACCACCGACTGGCACCACCTCACCAAGGAGCACCCGCATGACGACCGCCACTGAACCGATCAGACCGGCCGGGCCGATCGAGCCGATCGAGCCGGCCGGGCCGGTCGAGCCGGTCGAGCCGGTCGGGCCGGTCGAGCCGGTCGAGCCGGTCGAGCCGGTCGTCGGTCCGGTCCACGTCCAGGCCGTCGAGGGCTTCGGGACCGTCCGGATCGACCCCGTCGACCCCGACCGCGACGCCGCCCTCGTCCACGGCTGGGTCAACGAGGACCGCGCCCGCTTCTGGGGCATGGGCGGCACCACCGTCGACCAGGTACGGGAGATCTACGCCCACCTGGACTCGCTCACCACGCACCACGGCTTCCTGGTCCGGCGGGACGGCGCGCCGGTCGCGCTCTTCCAGACGTACGAGCCCTCCGCCGACCGCGTCTCCGAGTGCTACGGGGTGGAGCCCGGAGACATCGGCGTGCACATCCTGATCGCGCCGACCGCCACCCCCGAACCGGGCTTCTCCGCCCGGCTGTTCGTCGCGCTGACCGCGTTCGCGCTGCACGGCCGCACGCGCGCCGTCGCCGAGCCGGACGCCGACAACGAGAAGGCGATCGCCCGGCTGGTGCGGGCCGGTTTCGAACTGGGCCCCGAGGTGGTCCTGCCGGAGGTGGACCTCCCCGAGGTCTTCATCCCGGAGAAGCGCGCCCGGCTGGCGTTCCTCACCCGCTGACACCCCGGGAGCGGGTCGGTCAGCCGATCACGCGCCCGTTCACGACGACCCTGCGCGGCGCCGCGAGTACGCGGACGTCCGCGCGGGGGTCCTCGCCGTAGACGACGAGGTCCGCCGGGGCGCCCTCCTCCAGGGCGGGGCGGCCCAGCCAGGAGCGGGCGCCCCAGGTGGTCGCCGAGAGGGCCTCGATCGGCGGGATGCCCGCCTTGACCAGCTCCTCGACCTCGGCCGCGACCAGGCCGTGGGCCAGGGAGCCGCCCGCGTCCGTGCCGACGAAGACCGGGACACCGGCGTCGTACGCCGAGCGGACGGTGTCGTACCGGCGCTCGTACAGCCGCCGCATGTGCGCCGACCAGCGCGGGAACTTCTGCTCACCGCCTTGCGCGAGCTTCGGGAACGTGGCGATGTTGACGAGCGTGGGGACGATCGCGACGCCCCGCTCGGCGAAGAGCGGGATGGTGTCCTCGGTTAGTCCGGTGGCGTGCTCGATGCAGTCGATGCCCGCCTCCACCAGGTCCCGCAGCGAGTCCTCGGCGAAGCAGTGCGCGGTGACCCGGGCCCCGAGCCGGTGGGCCTCGGCGATCGCCGCCTCGACCTCGGCGCGGGGCCAGCAGGCGCCCAGGTCGCCGGACTCGCGGTCGAGCCAGTCGCCGACGAGCTTGACCCAGCCGTCGCCGCGCCTGGCCTCCTGGCCGACGTACGCGACCAGGTCCTCGGGCTCGATCTCGTGGGCGTAGTTGCGGATGTAGCGGCGGGTGCGGGCGATGTGCCGGCCTGCGCGGATGATCTTCGGCAGGTCCTCGCGCTCGTCGATCCACCGGGTGTCGGACGGCGAGCCCGCGTCACGGATGAGGAGCGTGCCCGCGTCGCGGTCGGTCAGTGCCTGCTTCTCGCTGGTGGCGGCGTCGACCGGGCCGTGCTGGTCCAGGCCGACGTGGCAGTGCGCGTCGACCAGGCCCGGCAGGGCCCAGCCCTCGATCGTGAGCGCCTCGCCGCACGGACGGGTGTACGTGACGCGCCCGTCGACCGCCCAGAGCTCGTCCCGTACGTCCTGCGGGCCGACGAGCACCCGCCCCTTCACATGCAGCACCACGTGATCGCTCATGTCTGCACTCTACGAGGGGCGGGCACCCCGCTGAAGACCGCTCATTCGTCGATCGCGGCCCCGAAGGCGGCGTCCACGGCCGGTCCGCCGAGCGAGGCGGCGGAGTACGTCCACGAGCCCGCCGCCGTCAGCCCTCCCGTACCGGCCGAGAAGACCCAGACGTGCCCGTCGCCGGTGTTCTCGCCGGGGGCGGCGGCAAGCAGCCCGAAGCGGCCTTCGCCGTTCGGGTCGGTGAGCCGGACCTGGCCGCCGAACCGGTCGGCCCGCTCGACCGCGCCGGGCACGGACGGCGAGTCCTGCGTCCACGACCGGGCGCCGGTGGCGGTGAGTCCGGCGCGGGTGCCGCGCAGGACGGTGACCATGCCCGCGTCGGCGACGGTGCCGATGTCCTCCTCGGGCGCGCCGATCGCCACGTCCGCGTAGCCGTCGCCGTTCGTGTCCGCGACGGACAGGTCGGAGCCCCAGCCGTCGCCGCGCTCGTTGGCGCCCGGTACGCCCGGGGAGTCCTGGGTCCACCAGCGCGGCGGGGTGCCGGGCCCCTCGACGCCGGCCGGTCCTGAGGGGCCGCCGAGGTACACGCCGACCATGCCGCCGGTCATCGACTCGCCGCCGTCGTCCGGGCTGTGCGGCTCGCCCGTGACGAGGTCGTCGTAGCCGTCGCCGTTGATGTCCCCGGACGCGGCGACCGGTCCGCCGCGCAGGGCGCGCTCGTAGAGCAGTTCGTCCGCGTGGCCCGAGAGGTACCAGGACCAGCCGTGGCCGGGTTCGGTGCCGGTGGAGACCCCGCTGATCACGAGGTCGGCGAAGCCGTTGCGGTCGTAGTCGCCGGTGGTGACGGACCGTTCGGAGATGTCGCGCCACTCGGCGGCCGCCTTCGGGGCGGAGCCGGTCAGCGCCGTGCCCCGGTCACCGCGGACGGTCGCGCCCGGCTGCGGGGCGGCGGCGAACAGGTGCCGTTCCGCGCCGTTCCGGTCGAGGGTGATCAGCTGGTCGCCCGGGGTCTCCGCGGTGAAGCGGGCGGCGGCGAACGCCGAGCCGAAGCGCGCTCCGGCCGTGGGGCCGAGGAGGCTGTCGAGGCCCTGGCTGCGGGCGCCGGAGAGCCCCTTCGGCGAGCCCCAGAGGATCACGGCGCCGCCGGCGTCGGCCAGGGTGCCGATGTCCTCGCCGGGGGCGCCGACGATCGCGTCGTCGTAGCCGTCCCCGTCCAGGTCGCCGGTGGCGACGGCCTGGCCGAAGGCGTCGCCGGCCTCGGCGGCGCCGGGCACACCGGCGGTGTTCTGGTGGACGACGGCGGCGCGGGTGGTGCCGATGCCCCGGGCCGAGCCGTACTGGACGGTGACGAGACCGGCGCCCCGCTTGCCGCCGACGGTCGCGCCGGGCGCGCCGACCAGGACGTCGTCGTAACCGTCCCCGTCGAAGTCGCAGTTGCGGTCGTCCGCGCGGGTGGAGCCGGGGACTCCGGCGTGGGCGGCGGGCGCGGTGACGAGCCCGACGCCGGCCGTGAGGAGGAACGTCGCGGCCGCCAGAACGAGTCCGCGGTGGGTCGGGCGGTCCGTGAGGCGGTTCGTGCGGGTGTGCGTGACGCGGTGCGTGCGCATGGAGCGGCTCCTGGATGCTGGAGAGGATCCGGGCGGCTGCGGGGGTGTCCGGAAAGGGCCCGTCCCTTGTCCGTCGCACCGTTTGACATCGGATGCACCGTGAGGGTTGTACGCGCGCGATGGCCGGTTTCGGGTACGAAGGGGAGCGGAGGTCCGAAGCCGCCGGGGGGCGCCTCGGTACGCTGAACCGACGCTCGACCCCTTTTCGTACGTTCGACCTTTCGAAGAAGGCACCACCGTGACCGTGACACACCCGCTGCTGGACCTGGCCCCGCTGACCGCCGCACACTTCGCGTCCATCGAGCGGCGGGTCGCCGCCCTGCTCTCCACCGAGCAGGACGTGGTGATCACCCAGGGCGAGGCGCTGCTGCCCCTCGAGGGCTGCATCCGCAGCGGGGCCCGGCCGGGTTCGACGGCCCTGAACATCGTCACCGGTCCGTACGGTCAGACCTTCGGCAACTGGCTGCGGGACTGCGGCGCCACGGTCGTGGACCTGGAGGTGCCCTTCCACGCGGCGGTGACGGCCGCGCAGGTGGAGCGGGCGCTCACCGAGCACCCGGAGATCGACTTCGTCTCCCTGGTGCACGCGGAGGCGGCGACGGGCAACACGAACCCGGTGGCCGAGATCGGCGAGGTCGTGCGGGCGCACGGGGCGCTGTTCTACCTGGACGCGGTGGCGTCGATCGGCGCGGAGCCGGTGCTGCCGGACGCGTGGGGCGTGGACATGTGCATCATCGGCGCGCAGAAGGCGATGGGCGGTCCGGCGGGCGTCTCGGCGGTCTCGGTGAGCGAGCGGGCGTGGGAGCGGTTCGCCGCCAACCCGCGGGCGCCGCGCCGCTCGTACCTCTCCCTCCTGGACTGGAAGGAGCGCTGGATCGACGGCGGCCGTACGACGCTGCTGCACGCGCCGGCGCAGCTGGAGATGCTGGCCCTCGAGGCGTGCGTGGAGCGGATCGAGTCCGAGGGGCTCGACGCGCTGATGGCCCGTCACGCGTCCGCCGCGGCCGCGACCCGCGCGGGCGCCCTGGCCCTCGGCGGCGGTCTGGAGCCGTACGTCCACGAGGCGAAGGACGCGGCCCCGGTCGCGACGACGCTGCGCGCCCCGGAGGGCGTGGACGCCTCGGCGCTGGTCGCGGCGGCGCTGGCTGCCGACCCGTCGCTGCCGCTGATCGCGGGCGGCGGGGCGCTGTCGAAGGAGATGATCCGGGTCAACCACTACGGCGTGGACGCGACCCCGGGCGCCATCCACTCCTCCCTGGCGGCCCTGGGCGCGGCCCTCACCGAGACGGGCCGCCCGGTCGACCTGGAGGCGACCCGCCGCGCGGTGACGGAGGCGTGGAGCTAGGAGCCGCTCCTAGAACCCGGCGCACGAGGCCGGGGCGAGGGCGGAC
>NZ_JBHXPI010000025.1:53054-103229 GCF_042718575.1 Streptomyces sp. NPDC058579 | reverse complement strand
CTCCGTGTGCGGTGAAGCCTAGACACCTCCACCACACCGGAGGTCTTCGCCATGATCAAGACCAGACAGCGTTAACAACGCTCGTGATCAATACACCTAGGGCCTCTCGTTCGACGAAAGACCCTACCCAGGATGGATGCGTTACGGCTTCTGGAAGCCCGCGTCCTGGAGGATCTTCTGGCCCTCGGGCGAGGACAGCCAGGCCACGAAGGCGGCGGCGGCCTCGGCGTTCTTGGAGTCCTTCAGCGTGGCGGCCGGGTACCGG
Source organism: Streptomyces sp. NPDC058579 (assembly GCF_042718575.1). NCBI lineage: Bacteria > Bacillati > Actinomycetota > Actinomycetes > Kitasatosporales > Streptomycetaceae > Streptomyces > Streptomyces sp. NPDC058579. Next base: position 102,964 of record NZ_JBHXPI010000025.1, on the reverse strand, counting down.
GCGACGGCGTTCTGGGCGTCCGGGATCTCGACCGCGTCGACCTTGTCCTTGGCGCTCTCGGCGTCCGTCTTGTAGACGAGACCGGCGTCGGCCTCGCCCAGCTCGACCTTGCTGAGCACGGCGCGCACGTTCGGCTCCTGGGAGACCGGCTTCACCGTGATCTTCTGGGCGTCGAGGACCTGCTTGCTGTACTTGCCGGCCGGGACCTCGGGCGCGGCGAGGACGACCTTGAGCTTGGTGTCCGCGAGGTCCTTCAGGTCGTCGACCTTGTGCGGGTTGCCCTCGCCGGTGGCGATGACCAGCCGGTTCTTCGCGATGATCGCCGGGGTGCCGGTGTCGGCCTTCACCTTGTCCATGCTCTTGGTGTCGGCGGTGACCAGGACATCGGCGGGCGCGCCCTGCGAGACCTGCGCGACGAGCTCCTGCGAGCCGGCGAAGGAGAAGGTGACCTTCGTACCGGGGTGGGCCTTCTCGTACGTGGCGCCGGCCGTCTTGAACACGTCGGTCAGCGAAGCCGCGGCGAGCACGGTCAGGTCGGCCTTGGGCGCGGCGCTCGCAGAGCCGGACGCGGAGGCGGTGGAGCCGCCGGTGTCCTTCTTGGTGTCCTCGCTGCCGCACGCGGCGAGCGGGACGAGCAGGGCGGCGGTGAGCGCGACGGTGGCCGTACGGCGTCTGGCGACGGTGAGGGTGAAGGACATGAGGGTCGTAGCTCCTTGGGGACGAACGGAAAGTGCGGCGGGGGCCGGTCGCGCCGACGGCCGGGGTGCCTCGGTGGTGCGTGAGGCGGGGTCAGGTGCGGTCGATGTGCACGCTGGTCGACTTCACGCGGGCGGTGGCCTGCATGCCGACTTCCAGTCCGAGTTCCTCCACGGCCTCGCGGGTGAGGAGGGAGACGAGGCGGTGCGGGCCGGCCTGGATGGTGACCTGGGCCGCGATGTCGCCGAGCTTGATCCCGGTGACGATGCCGGGGAAGGCGTTACGGGCGGAGGTGTAGGACGCGTCGTCCTCGCCCCCGCTCTGGCCGATCTCCGTCGAGAATGAGGCGAGCGACTTGCCGTCGATGACGCGTCGCCCGCTCTCGTCGCGATGCGTCGCGACCCTGCCCGCATCCGCCCAGCGCCGCGCGGTGTCGGGGCTCACGCCCAGAAGCCGTGCGGCCTGCCCGATGGTGTAGGACTGCATGTGCGACACCGTAGGGCGATCTAGCTCTCATCTGCAACAAAGCCGTGCGACTCTCCATCGCGGATGAGAGTGGGGTTGGAGGAAGGTACGGGGCGGGAGGGGTGACGTCTCACCCCTCGGACGGAAGGGGGTCGTGCTCGGCGCGGCCTCTGCGTCGTACCGGCGTCGCCGCGGCGTCGACCCGGTGGAACATTCGAGAGGTATTTCGCCACACTGACTTCGCACTTACGATGATGGAACTCTCATTCACATGGTGAATGTGAGGTGCGGGCCTCGTCCGCGAGCACACAAGGAGTCCCGTATGCAGGTCGATCACCTTCTCCGCCTCGACCGTCTCGACCTGTCCCTCGTCTGGGGCGAAGCGGCCCTGCTCGACCAGGAGATCGGCGGGGTCACGGCGACCGACCTGGAGGACCCGGCCCGGTTCCTGCAGCCGGGCGAGATCGTCCTCAGCGGCCTCGTGTGGTGGGCCCGCGACGGCGATCCGGTCAAGGCCGACCGGTTCGTGTCCGCCCTGAGTGAGGCGGGCGCGGTGGCCCTGCTCGCGGGGGAGGAGACGCACGGCGAGGTGCCGGCCGAGCTGGCGGACGCCTGCCGGAAGCACCGCGTCGCCCTGCTCGCGGTGCCCGCGCACACCAGCTTCCGGGCCATCACCGAGGCCGTCTACCTCCGGCAGTGGGGCGAGTTCAGCCGCCGCCCCACGGACCACTACGCGCTCCCCGAGAACGTACGCGTCGACCTCGAACGCGCCCTGGAACGGGGCGCGTCGGCGGCCGAACTGCTCGACCTCTCCTTCGCCCACCTCGGTACGCCCGACTGCCATCTGCTCACCGGCAGTGGGCGTACGGTCGCCCGGACCGCGACCGCGCCCGAACTCCCGGCCCAGCGCGCGGCGGCGGCGTTGCGCGACCGGCTCGGTACGACCGTACGGATCGAGGCCGACGACAGCGTCTTCGACACCTGGTACCTGCACCTGCCGGAGGACGGTCAGGTGCCGCCCCGGATCCTGCACGAGATCGGCGAGCTGGTCGGCCGCCACCGCCGACGCCAGGACCTGCGTGCGGCGCCCGGCCGACAGGCCCACGAGGAGCTGGTGACCCGGGTGGGCTCGGCGTACGGGGAGGTGAACGTCCTTGAGGAGGCGCTCCGTTCGTGCGGCCTCTCCGGCGCCGCCGCGTACACCGTCGTCGTCGCGGCCTCGGGAAACCCGGACGAGCGGGGCGACGCCGCCGCGGCCCTCGCGGAGGGCCTGAAGCACCTGCGTACGGTCGCTTTCGCCGTCGCCGGACGCGTGGAGGGCGAGGCCGTCGCGGTCCTCGCGCACGAGCCGGACCCGGGCGGCGAAGTGCCCGCACGGCTCCGCGAGGTGTGGCCGCTGCTCCACGCCTGCCGCCCCGGCGCCACCCTGCACGCCGGGGTCAGCGACCCCGTCCCGGGCCCCGCCGACCTCCCGGGCGCCCTCGCCCAGGCCCGTTACGCCCTGGCGGCCGCCCGCTCGGCGACAGCGACAGCGACACCGACAGCGGGGTCGGGGGCAGCCGCCGATGCGGGGGCGGCGGCGCGGGTGGCGCGGCCGGCGGACCTCGCCGACCTCAGGACGCTGCTCGCGGGCGTCCCCGTCGACGTACGGGCGGCGTACCTGGACACCGTCCTCGGCCCGCTGCTGGACGCGGGCAAGGGCTCGCACGCGACCCTCCTGGAGACCCTGGAGGTCTTCCTGGCGCACAACTGCTCCTGGGCGAGGACCGCCGAGGCCCTGCACCTCCACGTCAACACGGTCCACTACCGCGTCGAGCGCATCGAGGCCCTCACCGGCCGCGACCTGTCACGGCTCGACCACAAGCTCGACCTGCGGGCGGCGCTGCTCTGCCGCTGAGGGCTGCCAGGGCGAGGGTCAGGGAAGGTCGATGTGCACGCTGGTCGACTTCACCCGCGCGGTGACCGTAACGCCGACCTCCAGGGCCAGGTCCTCGACGGCCTCGCGCGTCACCAGCGACACCAGGCGGTGCGGCCCGGACTGCACCTCGACCTGCGCGGCCACGTCGTCGACGCGTACGGCGGTCACGATCCCCACGAACGAGTTCCGTACGGAGGTCGGGACATCGTCCTCCGGTACGGCGTGCAGCCCGGCGCCACGCTCTCCCGCGAACCGGGCCAGCGCGACCCCGTCGATCGTGCGCTTGCCGGACCCGTCGCGCTCCATGCCGAGCCTGCCGCCGTCCGCCCACCGGCGAACGGTCTCCGAACTCACTCCGAGCAGCTGCGCGGCCTGCCCAATGCTGTACGACGGCACACCCGCACTCTAGGTCACCGCTCCGGCGGCCGGCGGCAGGGGCGGGGGCGGGATCGCCCACCGGACCAGGGCGATGATCGCGCGCCCGGCGAGCGGGGCGAAGGGCAGCATCAGGCGGACGGAGAGCGGCGGGTCGAGCGAGGCCCTGACCCACCGGGGCAGGAGCGCGACCGCCGCGGCCGCCAGGAAGGCGTACGGGAGCCGCGCGGGGCGGGGGATGGGCGGGTGCGCCAGCAGGAAGCGCGCCGTCGCGCGGGACTCCGGGGTGCCGCGCAGCTCGGGCCGGTACGCGGCGAGGCAGGCGGTCAGTTCGGCCATCGTCTCGGGCGGGTGGGCCACGCCGAGCCGGCGCGCGACGAGCGCCATGTCCGCGACGTAGCCGTCCTGTTCGGCCGTACCGAGGGGGCGGCGGCCGTAGCGTTGGTGGGCCCGCAGGAAGCAGGACGCCTCGGCGATGTGCACCCAGGTGAGGAGGTGCGGATCGGACGCGCGGTACGGCACCCCCTCCGACGTCCGCCCGGTGACCCGCTCGTGCACCTCCCGCACCCTGCGTGCCGCCTGCTCCGCGTCGTCGCTGGTGCCGAACGTCGTGACCGCGAGGAAGGTGCTGGTGCGCTGCAGCCGCCCCCAGGGGTCTCCTTGGAAGCCGGAGTGCGCGGAGACCGCGGCCATGGCGACCGGATGGAGCGACTGGAGCAGCAGGGCCGCGAGCCCCCCGACGTACATCGACGCGTCGGAGTGCACCCGGCGCACGGGCCGGTCGGGGCCGAACCATCGAGGCCCCGGCGTGCCGTGGATACGGGCGCGCTTTTCGTGCGCCGTCGGGCCCGCGACCCGCTGCAGCAGGGCCTCACCGGCTCGTTCCCGCAGTCCTTGGGCGATCAGTGACGGCGATTGCACACGTCCAGTATGTCCGGCAGCGGTACGGGGTGGCCAGGGGCCGGTCAGGACGATTCGGAGGACGCTCCATACCGGATGGCGATCGCCGAGGCGCGGTCGCGCAGGGAGTCGCGCAACCACTGCGGCCCCAGGGCCTCCGCGTTCGTGCCGAGCTGCCAGACCGCCCATTCGGCGTGACGCGGGTCTTGGAAGGTGACCTCGAGCCGCAGCCAGCCGTCTGTCGAGTCGCCTGCTGTGTCGGCTTCCTCGGTGAGGACGGCCAGCGCGGTGCCCACCAGGTCGTCCCGCCGGGCCGGGTGTATCCGTACCAGCGCGGTGACTTGGTCGCCGCCGGTCCGGAACTGCCTGCTGCGTTCCTGCCAGGCCCGGTCCAGGTCGACCCGGTCCGGTCGCTGTGCCGGTTCGGAGAGTTCCTCGGCGGCCAGGATGCGGGACAGCCGGTACGTGCGGTCCGCGCCGGAGCGCGTGGCGAGCAGGTAGCCCTGGTCGCGCACGGTGACCAGGCCGATCGGGTCCACCGTGCGCCACTTCGGCGCCTGGTCCACGGCCGCGTAGTGGATGCGCAGCTTGTGTCCGGCGAACACCGCGCTCCGCACCTCGGCCGCGATGGCGTCGGGGACCTCCTCCGCAACCAGCCGGCGGGAGAGGAGGTCGGTCTCCGGGTCGATGAGCAGCCGCTGAGCCGCGCCGGCGGCGGTGGCCCGATAGCCGGCGGGCAGTGCGTCGACCACCTTGAGCATGGCCGAGGCGAGCGCCGAGCCGAGGCCGAACACCTGCGCGCCGCGCCGCGATCCGGCGACCAGCAGGGCGAGTGCCTCGTCGTGGTTCAGTCCGGTGAGCTCGGTACGGAAGCCGGGCAGCAACGCGAATCCGCCGTGCCGCCCGCGTTCGGCGTAGACCGGGACACCGGCGGCGGACAGCGCGTCGATGTCGCGCAGCACGGTCCGGGTGGAAACCTCGAGTTCGCGGGCGAGGGTTGCCGCGGACAACCGACCGTGCTGCCGCAGCAACAGCACCAGCGAGACCAACCGATCGGCGCGCACGCGAAAACGCTACCGGAATACATGACAGACGGTGTCGTGATTGCTTGCGAGGCTCTCCACACACAGACCAACCGCCCCATCACACACGCGAGGTGACCCGCATGGCACACGCCATCGTCAACCCGGACGGCCTGCACGACCCGGTCCCGTTCGGCTACAGCCACACCGCCACCGTCCCCGCGGGTACGGAACTGGTGCTCGTCGCGGGCCAGTACGGATCCGGTCCCGACGGCGCGGTCGTCTCGTCCGACTTCACCGAGCAGGTGAAGCGGACGTTCCACAACATCGGCGTCGCCCTCGCCGCCCATGGCCTCGACCTCAGCCACGTCGTCCAGCTCAGGACGTACGTCGTGAACCACGACGTCAGCAAGCTCGGCCCGATCGCCGGGGCCGTACAGGAGGTCTGGGGCAAGAACCCGCCCACGCAGACTCTCATCGGTGTCGCGAGCCTGGCCACGTCCGACGTGCTCTTCGAGGTCGAAGCCCTGGCCGCCCGCCCCTGACGCGCGCGCCACCTCCGCGCAGGCGAGCGCACGCACCGGTGGCTCGCCTACGCGGAGCGGCCGGGCGGCGGCAATATTCGGCCAACATCCCGACGATTTCTTCCCTCCGGACAACCCGGCATCCCGCCGCCCCCTCTCTCCCCACGGGCGCAGCGAGTGCCTCTCACCGCGCCGGCCGGACCGAACGGACCGTAAGTCCGTCCCTGTCCCGCTCGGCCGGGTGGCCCGCTGTCCGCTTCCTTCTCACAGCATCCGGAGGACGAGGGAACGATGACCACCAAGCGCACCACCCGGCTGCGGCGTCCGCTGCTCGCCGGTACCACGGCCGTCGCCGCCATGGCCGTGACGGCCGGCTTCATGGCCGCCACGCCGGATCAGGCGAAGGCCGCGACGGGGCCCAAGCTGAGTCTGATCGCGGCGACCGAATCGGTCACGCTCACCTCGTGGAAGGAGGAGCCGGGCGTCTATCTGGACCTGGGCACCTACCTGACCGCGGAGGGGACTCCGCTGGAGTTCAAGGTGAACCGGAAGTCCTACAAGGACCCGGTGACCATCACTCAGACCGTGTTCAACGGCGGCAAGGCCACGTCCAAGACGCTGCCCCTGGGCACCGTGAAGGACTTCTCCGGGCTGCCGGGCTTCGCGGAGATCACCATCACCGACAAGGCGGGCAAGAAGGTCGTCACCCGGACGGAGAGCTTCTGTCCGAACAACGCCAGCGGACGGGTCCGGCCCGACGCGCCCTCCACCTCGAAGTATCCGGAGAGCTGCCCCACCAACCCCTTCACCCTCGGTTCCGTGTGGGGCGTCGAGAAGGGGTGGGCGTCCAACACCTACGCCGGTTCCTACACCGAGTCGGTGAAGCTCGCCGCCGGCACGTACACGGCCAAGGTCGGGGTCGCCAAGAAGTACCGCGACCTCTTCGGCATCGCCGACAAGCCCGCGACGGTGAAGGTCACCGTCGAGGAGCGCAGTTGGGAGGAGGGCCGTGGCGGCGCGGGCGCCCGCTCGGCCGCCGCCGGGGAGCACGCCGGGCACGGCGCCGGCCACCAGGCCGCCCCGTCCGCGCACGCCGGGCACGGGCCGGGTCACGCCCCGACGCCGGCCCAGGCCGGCGCACCGGAGACCAGCGGCGCGGGCGTCTCGTACAACGTGGGCCACGGCCCGCTGAAGGCCGCGCCGCCGGCCCTGCCCTGGGCGCTGAAGAAGCAGCAGCAGGCCGGGCGCGCCGACGCGCAGATGCAGACGGGCGACACCGCCGGGCAGACCGACGGATCGCGCAAGGCGCCCGCCCTCAAGCCGATGTCCCAGCGGCCCACCGGCAAGGCCTCCGTCCCGGACGTCCCCAAGCCCGACCTGCGGTCGCTGCCGGCCTACGGCATCACCATCAGCGACGGTGGCGAGGACGTCCCCGGCAAGGACTACCTGGCCTTCAGCGCCAACGTCTGGAACGCCGGTCCGGCCCAGCTCGTGGTGGACGGCTTCCGTTCGCCCGGCAAGGCCAAGATGGACGCGTACCAGTATTTCTACGACGCCCAGGGCAAGCAGGTCGGCTACACCCCGACCGGCACCATGGAGTGGGACCCGCGTCCGGGCCATGTGCACTGGCACTTCACCGACTTCGCCAGCTACCGGCTGCTGAAGGCGGACCAGAAGGAAGCGGTGCGCAGCGGCAAGGAGGCCTTCTGCCTGGCCAACACCGACGCGGTCGACTACACGGTGAAGAACGCCAACTGGCACCCGTACAACACCGATCTGGCCACCGCCTGCGGCCAGGAGAACTCCATCTCCGTCCGCGAGGTGCTTGACGTCGGCTCCGGTGACACCTACTCCCAGGACCTGCCGGGCCAGTCGTTCGACATCACGGACCTCCCCAACGGCACGTACTACATCCAGGTCCTGGCCAACCCGGCCAAGCGCCTGAAGGAGACCAACCTCGACAACAACAGCGCCCTCCGGAAGATCGTCCTCGGCGGCACCCCCGGCAAGCGCACCGTGACCGTTCCCGCGCACGACCTCGTGAACGCGAACTGATCACAGAAACGCCAACTGATCACAGAATCGCGAACTGATCGCGGAATCGCGAACTGATCGCGGAGCGGGTGGCGCGGCAACCGCCGCGCCACCCGCATCGGTATTTAGTCGGCGTGGTCGAGGAAGGCGAAGAGCTCCTCGTCGGTCGCGGCGTCCAGGTCGGCGTCCCGGTCGGGTCGGGCGGCGGGGTCCTCCCCGGTCGTGTCGAGCAGCCGCCTGAGCTGAGCCGTCAGCGTGGCGCGGGCGGGGTCCTCGACGTCGAGGGTGTCGACGAGGCTCCTTGCCTGGTCGAGAGCGGCGAGGACGGTGGCCAGGGAGGGCGCGCCGGAGCCGGTCTCGGACCGCGGGGTGATGAGCCGGGCGATGTGCCGGGCGAGGGCCTGCGGGTTGGGCTGGTCGAAGACGAGGGTCGTGGGGAGATGGAGCCCCGTGGCCGCGTTGAGCTTGTTGCGGAGTTCCACCGTCGTCAGCGAGTCGAACCCGATCTCCTGGAAGCTCCTTTCGGGGTTGATCGCGGTGCCCGGCGCATGGCCGAGGATGTCGTTGACGTGGCTCTGGATCAGGTCGGCGAGGCTCTGCTCGCGTGCGGCGGCGTCGAGCGCGGCGAGCCGCTGAGGCAGATCGTTGGCCGGCTGCGCGGCGCCGGCCGCCTTCCGGGTACGCGTGGCTGCCGGGACGAGGCCGTGGAGCAGCGGGTGGGCGCGGTCGGGGTTGCGGCGCAGCAGGGCGCTGTCGACGCCGGTGGCCGCGTGGAGCGGATGCTCGGTGGCGGTGGCCCGGTCGAACAGGGCCATGGCGTGCTCGGTCGCGAGCGGGGTGAGACCGAGACGGGAGAGCCGGCGCAGGTCGTTCTCGCCGAGGTCGCCGCTCAGGGCGCTCGACTCCTCCCACAGGCCCCAGGCGAGCGACGTCGCCGGTAGCCCCTGGGCTCGGCGGTGGGCGGCGAGGGCGTCCAGGAAGGTGTTGCCCGCCGCGTAGTTGGCCTGGCCCGCGTTGCCGATGAGACCGGCGATCGACGAGTACAGGACGAACGCGCCGAGGTCGGTGTCACGGGTGAGTTCGTGGAGGTTCCACGCCGCGTCGATCTTGGGGCGGACGACCGCGTCGAGCCGTTCGGGGGTGAGATCGGCGAGGACGGTGTCGTCCAGGACGCCCGCCGTGTGGACGACCGCCCGCAGTGGTGTGGTGAGACCCGAGAGGACGCGGGCCAGCTGCCGGCGGTCGGCGGCGTCGCAGGCCGCGAAGTCGACGGCGGCGCCGAGTCCTTCCAGCTCGGTGCGGAGTTCGGCGGCGCCCGGGGCCTGCTCGCCGCGGCGGCTGAGCAGCAGCAGGGAGCGTGCGCCGTGCCGGGTGACGAGATGCCGGGCCAGGACGCCGCCGAGGGCGCCGGTGGCTCCGGTGATCAGTACGGTGCCGCCCTCCCACGTTCCGTCCGTCGCCGAGGCTGTCGTGTCGGGAGCGGGAGCGGGAGCCGGGGCGGGGGTCAGCCGGGGCCTGAGGATCCGCCCCTCGCGGAGCGCCACCTGCGTCTCGCCACTGCCGACGGCCCGCGCGATCAGCGGCACATGGGCCGGGTCGGCGGGATCGAGATCGGTGTCGACCAGGACGACCCGGCCGGGGTTCTCGGTCTGGGCCACCCGCAGCAGCCCCCAGAGCCCCGCGTGGACGAGGTCGTGGACGCCGTCGCCGTCGCCCTTGCCGTGTCCGTCGCCCCCGCCCTTGCCGTCGCCCTCGCCGATTCCGGCCGCGACGGCGCCACGGGTGACGACGACGAGTCGGGAGGCGGCGAGCCGGTCGTCGGCCAGGAACTGCTGTACGCGCTCCAGGACCCGGCACAGCTCGACCCTCGCGAGGGCGGCGATGCCCTCGCCGTGAACCGGCCCGGGATCGGAGACCAGCGACCACAGCACCGTGCGCGCCCCGGTGGACGCCGCCTCGTCGAGGTCGGCGCAGGCGGGCACCGGACCGGCCGGCCAGGCTCCCCACGTGGCCCACTCCGAAAGGTCGGCCGCCGGAGCGGACACCTCCGACCACGTCATACGGAACAGCCCGTCGCGGCCCGTGTCGGCGCCGCGCAGGGCCGCGCGCGACAGCGGCCGCAGGGTCAGGCCACCCACGGACAGGACCGCCGCGCCGGTCTGATCGGCGACGGTCAGCGACACCACGTTCGGGTCGGTGTCGCCGCGGGTGATGCGTACCCGCAGGTGGGTGGCGCCCACGGCGTGCAGGCGAACGTCGGACCAGGAGAACGGGAGCACGGCGGTGTCCGTGTCGCCGGTCACGCCCGGCAGCAGCGGGTGCAGCGCGGCGTCGAGCAGCGCCGGGTGCAGCAGGAACCGGGCGGCGTCCGCGGCGACCGGCTCGGGCAGCGCCACCTCGGCGAACGTCTCGCCCGGCGCGTGCCACACGCGGCGCAGCCCTTGGAAGGCCGGGCCGTACGCGTAGTCCCCCTCGGCCAGACGGTCGTAGAGGCCGTCGAGGTCGACCGCGGAGGCGTGCGTCGGCGGCCACGGCGCGGTCATCGCGGCGGTGTCCGCGACGTCCGGGAAGGTGTCCGATTCCGGCGCGAGGCTGCCGTGGGCATTGAGCTGCCAGTCGCCGTCCTGGGCGCGCGAGTGGATCTCGAGGGAGCGCCGTCCGTCGGCGTCGGGGAGCCCGGCGCTGACCTGGAGGTGCACGGCGTCGGCCCCGGGCAGCGTCAGTGGGGCTGTCAGGGTGAGCTCCTCGACCCGGGGCGCGCCGGTCTGTTCCCCTGCCCGGGCGGCGAGTTCGAGGAGCGCGGTCGCCGGCAGGACCACGGTTCCGGTGACCGCGTGGTCCGCGAGCCACGGGTGTGTGGCCAAGGCGAGACGTCCGGTGAGCACGGTCTCGTCGCGGCCCGCGATGGGGAGCGCGGCGCTCAGGAGCGGGTGCTCGACGGTGTCGAGACCCAGACCGTCGGCGCTCACGGCGGCGGCCGGTGCGCTGAGCCAGTAGTGGCGGTGCTGGAAGGCGTACGTGGGGAGCGGTACGCGCCGCGCCCCCGGCAGGACGGTGCTCCAGTCGGGCCGGGCGCCCGCCAGGTGCAGTTGGGCGAGGGCGCGGTGGAGGGTTTCGGTCTCGTCGCGGCCCTTGCGCAGGGCGGGCGTCACCAGAGCCCTGTGGTCGTCGGCGTGGTCCGCGGCGAGGGCGTTCTGGACCAGGGCGGTCAGGACGCCGTCCGGCCCCAGTTCGACGAACCGGGTGACGCCCTGCGCGGCGAGGTGCCGTACGCCGTCGTGGAAGCGGACGGCCTGGCGGATGTGGCGGACCCAGTAGTCGGGTGAGGTGAGTTCCTCGTCGGTCGCCGCGGTGCCCGTCACATTGGAGACGATGGGGATGCGCGGGGGGTGGAACGAAAGCCCGGCGGCGACCTCGCGGAACTCCTCCAGGACGTCGTCCATGTGGGCGCTGTGGAACGCGTGGCTGACGGTCAGACGCTTGGTCCGCACGTTCCTGGCCTTCCAGAGGCTCAGCTGATCCTCGACCGCCGCCGCGTCCCCGGAGATGACGACCGCTCGCGGCCCGTTGACCGCGGCGATGTCGACGGTGCCGGTCGCGGACGGGTGGGCGAGGAGCATGGCCCGTACGTCGTCCTCGTCCGCCTCGATCGCCGCCATCGCACCGCCCTCCTGGGCGGACTGCATCAGGCGACCGCGCTCGGCGACCAGGACGGCCGCGTCGGGGAGATTCAGCACGCCCGCGACATGAGCGGCCGTGACTTCGCCGATCGAATGACCCAGGAGGAGGTCGGGGCGGAGCCCGTGGTGCTCGAACCAGCGGAACAGCGCCACCTCAAGGGCGAACAGCGCCGCCTGGGTGAAGGCGGTCCGGTCGATGAGCGCCGCGTCGGCGGTGTTCTCCCGGGCGAACAGCACGTCCTTGACCGGGCGCACGAGCTCACTGTCGAGATGGGCGGCGACCTCGTCGAGCGCCGCGGCGAACACCGGCGAGGAGGCGTACAGCTCCTGCCCCATGGACAGGCGCTGGCTGCCCTGCCCGGAGAAGAGGAACGCGGTCCTGCCCTCACCGACCGGGCGGCCGTGCACAAGGCGGGGGGAGGAGCCGCCCCGCGCCAGGGCGTCGAGTCCTTCGAGGAGCTCCGCGCGACCGGCACCGACGATCGCGGCCCCGTCCTCCAGCGCCGCGCGGTTGGCGACGAGCGAGAACGCGACGTCGGCGGGGGCCAGTTCGGGGCGTCCGTTCAGGTGGTCGTGCAGCCGGCGGGCCTGGTCGCGGAGGGCGTCCTCGCCACGGGCCGTCAGGACCCAGGGCACGACGGCGTCGTCACCCATGTCCGGCGAGGTGCCGTCCGTACCGCCCGCCGCCGAGGACGCCGCGGGCGGCTCCTCGATGATGACGTGGGCGTTGGTCCCACTGATCCCGAAGGACGAGACGCCCACGCGGCGCGGCCGGCCGTGCTCGGGCCACGGACGCGCCTCGGTGAGCAGCTCCACCGCGCCCGACTCCCAGTCGATGTGCGACGACGGCTCGTCCACGTGCAGCGTACGAGGGAGAACCCCGTGCCGCATCGCCTCGACCATCTTGATGATCCCGCCCACTCCGGCCGCGGCCTGGGAGTGGCCGATGTTGGACTTCAGCGAGCCCAGCCACAGCGGGCGGTCCTCGCCCGCACGCTCCTGCCCGTACGTGTTGAGCAGGGCCTGCGCCTCGATGGGGTCGCCGAGCGTGGTGCCCGTGCCGTGCGCCTCGACCGCGTCCACGTCGGCCGCGTCGAGCCGCGCGTTGGCCAGCGCCTGGCGGATCACCCGCTCCTGGGAAGGACCGTTGGGCGCGGTCAAGCCGTTGCTCGCGCCGTCCTGGTTGATCGCGGTGCCCCGCACCACGGCGAGGACCTGGTGGCCGTTGCGCCGGGCGTCGGACAGCCGCTCCACCAGCAGCACGCCGACGCCTTCGGACCAGCCGGTGCCGTCGGCGGACGCGGCGAACGCCTTGCAGCGGCCGTCGGCCGACAGGCCCCGCTGACGGGAGAACTCGACGAACGTCGTCGGCTGCCCCATCACGGTCACGCCACCGGCCAGGGCGAGGTCGCACTCACCTGACCGGAGGGCGTTCGCGGCCAGGTGGAGGGCGACCAGCGAGGACGAGCACGCCGTGTCGACGGTGACGGCAGGGCCCTCCAGACCGTAGGTGTAGGCGACCCGGCCGGACACCACGCTGGAGAGGTTGCCCGCGAGCAGAAAGCCCTCGAACTCGCCCGGCGCGGAGTTCGCGCGGGCCGGATAGTCGTCGTACATGGCACCCGTGAACACCCCCGTGGCACTGCCGCGGACACTGTCCGGGTCGATACCGGCGCTCTCGAACGCCTCCCAGGTGGTCTCGAGGAGCAGCCGCTGCTGCGGGTCTGTCGCGGTGGCCTCGCGCGGCGACATCCCGAAGAACTCGGAGTCGAAGAGCCCGGCGTCGTGCAGGAAGCCGCCGTGGCGGGTGTAGCTCGTACCGGGCCGCTCGGGGTCGGGGTCGTACAACCCCTCCACGTCCCAGCCGCGGTTCGTCGGGAACTCGCTGACCGCGTCGACACCCTCGGACACGATCCGCCACAGATCCCCCGGTGACGCCACTCCGCCGGGATACCGGCACGCCATGCCCACGATCGCGATCGGCTCGTCCGCCGCCCGGACCCCGGGACGGACCCGCACGGCCGCGGGCGCCTTGTCGGCCGCGACCCGGCCCAGCAGATACGTGGCGAGCGTGCGGGGGGCGGGGTGGTCGAAGACGAGCGTGGTGGGCAGCCGCAGTCCGGTCGCGGTGCTCAGCTGGTTGCGCAGCTCGACCGCGGCCATCGAGTCGAAGCCGATGTCGTTGAAGGCACGGTCGGGGTTGATGGCTCCCGCCCCGGCGTGGCCCAGTACGGCGGCCACCTTGCCGCGCACCAGGTCGAGGGCGGCCTCCTTCCGCTCGTCCTCGCCCAACGCCAGGATCTGCCGGCTCCACGCCGACGCGCCGCCCGTGTCCTTGCCGGAGCCGCCGGAGCCGGCCTTGGGGCGCTCGACGGCCCTGCGGGCGCGCGGAGCGACCAGGTCACGCAGGACGGCCGGAGCCGCCGAACCCTCGGCGAGGAGGGAAGGCCGCAGCACGAGCGGGGCGAACAGCGGCCCGCCGCGCGCCAGCGCCTCGTCGAAGAGGGCGAGCCCCTGCCGGGGCGTGAGCGGCGGCAGGCCGGCCCGCACCCAGCGGGCGATCTCGGAGTCGGTGAGGGTCGCCCCCATGCCGTGCGTGGCGTCCCACAGACCCCAGGCAAGCGAGGTCGCCGGGAGGCCGTGGACGTGACGGTGCTGGGCGAGAGCGTCCAACGCGGCGTTGGCGGCAGCGTAGTTGGCCTGCCCGGCGGTGCCGAGGAGCCCCGAGACGGAGGAGAACAGAACGAACGCTCGCAGGTCGAGCCCGCGCGTGAGGTCGTGCAGATGCCGTGCGGCGTCCGCCTTCGGCCCCAGTACTCCCGCCAGCCTGTCGGCGGTCAGGGACAGCACGGTCGCGTCGTCGAGGACACCGGCCGTGTGGACGACGGCGGACAGCGGATGCCCGGCGTCGATCCCGGCGAGCAGGTCCGCCACGGCATCCCGGTCCGAGACGTCGGCCGCTACGACGCGGACGGTCGCTCCGGCCTCGGAGAGCTGGGCGGCCAGTTCGGCGGCGCCTGGAGCACGATCGCCCCGACGGCTCGTCAGGAGCAGGTGCCGTACACCGTGTTCGGCCACCAGGTGGCGTGCGAGGAGCGCGCCAAGGCCGCCGGTACCGCCGGTGACGAGGACCGTGCCCTCCGGGTCGAACGAGGCGGGCGCCCCGCCCGACTGTCGGCCGGATACGGCGAGGCGTGGCACATGCACGACGCCGTCACGCAGGGCGAGCTGCGGCTCGCCGGTGGTCAGGGCCGTGGGGAGGAGACCGTCGGACGCGGGGCTGCCGTCCGTGTCCACGAGGACGATACGGCCCGGGTGTTCGGACTGAGCCGAGCGGATCAGGCCCCAGACCGGGGCGGAGTCGAGGTCCGTGACGTCCTCGCCGGGCAGTGCGGCGACGGCTCCCGATGTCACGACGGCCAGACGCGAGTCGGTGAACCGCTCGTCGGCCAGGAACTCCCGTACGAGGTCCAGAGCACGCGCCGCGCCCCGTCCGTCGCCGGGCGGAGACGCCGGGAACCGTACGAGGATCAGCTCGGCCGCTTCCACCCCCGCGAGGCCTTCCACGGCCGCCTCGACCCACGCTTCGTCCACCTGCACCTGGGGTGCGGGGAGCACCGGCCAGCGCAGCTCGTACAGGGCACCGCCCTCGGCCCGCGCCGCGTCGGCCAGCTTGGCCTTGTCGACCGGGCGCAGGGCCACCGACTCCACGACGGCGACCGGCGCGCCAGCGCCGTCGGCCAGGGTCAGCCCGTAGGAGCCGGAGCCCGGTGCGTGCGGCCGGATCCGTACGCGCAGCTCGGCGGCTCCGGTGGCGTGCACGGTGGCGCCCGAGAGGGAGAACGGCAGCCTGATCGAGCCGCTGTCGCCTTCCTCGCCTTCGGCGGCGTCCAGGACCAGCGGGTGCAGGGCGGCGTCGAGCAGGGCCGGATGCAGCGCGAACCCGGACGCCTCGGCCGGCCCGGCGGGCAGCGAAACCTCCGCGTACAGGTCCTCGCCCGCGCGCCAGAGTGCGGTCAGCCCCTGGAAGGCGGGGCCGTAGGAGTAACCGAGCGACGCCAGCCGCTCGTACACGTCATCGATCGGCACGGGCGCCGCACCGGCGGGCGGCCAGGAGCCCGCCAGCTCCGACAACTCCGACAGCTCTGACTCGTGCGCGCCGGGCCTCTGCGGGGACAGCGCGCCGACGGCATGGCGCGTCCACCGACGGGCGCCTTCACTGTCGTCGTCGGGGCACGCGTGGATCGTGAACGACCGCACGCCGTCGCTCTCCGGCGCGCCCACGGTCACCTGGACACGGACCGCCTCGCCCTGCGTGAGCGCCAGCGGCGCCTCCAGCGTGAGTTCCTGCACCTCCGGCAGCCCCACGTGACCGCCGGCGGCGACAGCCAGCTCCAGGAACGCAGTCGCGGGCAGCAGGACGGTGGTGATGGCGTGGTCCGCCAGCCACGGTTGGCCGCCGAGTCCGAGTCGGCCCGTGAGCACGGTGGTCTCGCCGTCGGCGAGGTCGACGGCGGCGGAGAGCAGCGGATGGTCGGCGGCGTCGAGGCCGAGGCCGCGTGCGTCGACTGTCGGCTGCGGAGCGAGCCAGAAGTGGTCGCGGCCGAAGGCGTACGTCGGCAGGTCCACCAGCTCCCCGTCGGGGAAGAGCGCCGCCGGATCCAGGCCGGCACCTGCCGCATGGGCACGCGCGAGCCCCTCGGCCACGGTGTCCGCCTCGGGCTTGCCGGGGCGGAGGAGGGCGATGGCTTGCGTGGTGTCGAGGGTGGTGTGGGTGAGGGTGGTGAGGACTGCGTCGGGTCCGATTTCGAGGTAGGTGGTGGTGCCGTGGTTGTTGAGGGTGTGGAGGGTGTCTGTGAAGCGGACGGTGCCTCGGAGTTGGTCGGACCAGTACTGGGGGGTGGTGAGGTGCTGGTCGGCGGGTTGTCCGGTGAGGGTGGAGATGATGGGGATGGTGGGTGGGTGGTAGGTGAGGGTGGCCGCTGTGGCGTGGAGTTCTTCGGCGGCGGTGTCCATGTGGGGGGAGTGGAATGCGTGGCTGACGGCGAGGCGGTGCGTTTTGCGGCCTTGTTGTGTGAAGTGTTCGGCGATTTTTTCGATGGTGTGGGTGTCGCCGGAGATGACGGTGGAGTGGGGTGTGTTGAGGGCGGCGATGGATGCGTGGTGTTCGTGTCCTGCGAGGTGGGGGGTGATTTCGGTTTCGGTGGCTTGGATGGCGATCATGCTGCCGCCGGTGGTGGCGTTCTGCATGAGTCGGGCGCGAGTGGTGACGAGTTGTGCGGCGTCGGGGAGGTCGAGGATCCCGGCGATGTGTGCGGCGGTGAGTTCGCCGATGGAGTGTCCGGCGAGGTAGTCGGGCCGGAGTCCGAAGGATTCGACCAGACGGTAGAGGGCGACCTCCACCGCGAACAGCGCGGGCTGGGTGTAGGCGGTCTGGTCAAGCTCGTGCCCGGTACGGATGACCTCGGCGATCGGCCGGTCGAGGTGGACGTCGAGCGCGGCGCACACTTCGTCGAAGGCTGCCGCGTAGACGGGGTAGGTCTCGTACAACTCCGTGCCCATACCGGCCCGTTGGGCGCCCTGGCCCGTGAACAGGAAGGCCGTACGGCCCGCGTTCGCCGCGCTCCCCGTGATCAGCTTCGGGTGGTCACGGCCGTCCGCGAGAGCTTCGAGCGCGTCGAGGTGCTCGTCGATGTCCAGGCCCAGAACCGAGGCCCGCTCCTCGAAGACCGTACGCGTCACAGCGAGCGACCGCCCCACGGCGACCGGGTCGGCCCCGGAACCGAGGTGGGCCCGCAGTCGTGCGGCCTGTGCGCGCAGCGCCCGCTCGTCCCGACCGGAGAGGACCCAGGGGACGGGCAGCCCGTTCGCATCCGGGGCGGGGCTTTCGGCTGTGGGGGTGGGGGCCGTCGCGGGGTCGTACTCCAGGACGACATGGGCGTTGGTGCCGCTGATGCCGAACGAGGAGACGGCCGCCCGACGCGGCCCACCGGTCTCGGGCCACTCCCTCTCCTGGGTGAGCAGTTCGACCGTACCGGCCGACCAGTCGACCATCGGCGTGGGCTCGTCCGCGTGGAGCGTGCGGGGCAGGATCCCGTGCCGCATGGCCTCGATCATCTTGATGACCCCGCCCACACCGGCGGCCGCCTGCGCATGCCCGATGTTGGACTTCAGCGACCCCAGAAGCACCGGAGACCGGTCACCGCGCCCGGTGCCGTACGTCGCGATCAGCGCCTCGGCCTCGATGGGGTCGCCGAGTCGGGTGCCCGTCCCGTGCGCCTCCACGGCGTCGACATCGGCAGGGGTGAGGTTCGCGTCGGCCAGCGCCTGCCGGATGACGCTCTGCTGCGCCAGGCCGCTGGGAGCCGTCAGGCCGTTGCTGGCGCCGTCCTGGTTGATCGCCGAACCGCGCAGGACCGCCAGCACCTGGTGCCCGTTGCGGCGGGCGTCCGACAGACGCTCAAGGAGCAGGAGCCCGACACCCTCCGACCAGCCGGTACCGTCCGCGTCGGCCGCGAACGACTTGCAGCGGCCGTCGGAGGCCAGGCCGTGTTGGCGGGAGAACTCCACGAACATGCCGGGCGAGGACATCACGGTCACACCGCCGGCCAGCGCCAGATTCGTCTCGCCGCTGCGCAGCGAACGCATCGCCAGGTGAAGGGCGACCAGGGACGAGGAGCAGGCCGTGTCGGCGGTCACCGCAGGCCCGAGCAGCCCCAACTGGTAGGCGATCCGCCCCGAGAGGATGCTCGTGGTGGAGCCGGTGAGCACGTTGCCCTGCACGGACGCGGGCGCGTCCTGCATCCGGGGCCCGTACTCCATGCCGGTGGCGCCGACGAAGACGCCGGTACGGGTCCCGTGCAGCGACTCGGGCAGGATCCGCGCGCGTTCGACGGCCTCCCAGGCGGTCTCGAGGAGCAGCCGCTGCTGGGGGTCCATGGCCAAGGCCTCGCGCGGGGAGATCCCGAAGAACGCGGGGTCGAACTCGCCCGCGTCGTGCAGGAATCCGCCGTGCCGGACCGAACTCTTCCCCCGCTGTTCGGAGTCCGGGTCGTACAGGTCCTCGGCCCAACCCCGGTTCGTCGGGAACGCGGAGACGGCATCGCCGCCCTCGGACACCAGACGCCACAGGTCCTCGGGGGAGGCCACACCACCGGGGAATCGGCAGGCCATGGAGATGACGGCGATCGGATCGTCGTCGGCCGCCGTCGCGGTCACCTCGGTGTGCGTCCCGGCCGCCCCGAGCAACTCGCCCTCCACGAACCGGGCGAGCGCCTCGGGCGTGGGGTGGTCGAAGAGCAGCCCGGTGGGCAGGCGCAGTCCGGTGGCGCTCGCGAGCGCGGCGCGCAGCTCGGTGGCCATCAGCGAACTGAACCCGAGCTTCTGGAACGCCAAGTGCCGGTCGATCCGATCACCGGGTCCGTACTCCAGGACGGCCGCTATGTGTTCGTCGACGAGGTCGGTCACCGCCTGCCGGCGGGCCGACTCCGACAGCGTGGCCAGACGCGTGCCCAGATCCCCACGGGGGTCGGCGTCCTGCTGTCCCTCGGCTTCTTCACGCGACAGCCCGGGTGCCAATGCCTTGGTGGCGCGCGCTGCCCCGTCGAGCCAGTACCGCCTGCGTTGGAAGGGGTAGGTGGGGAGGTCGACGCGTTGCGGGTTCAGCTCGGCGTAGGGGGTGGTCCAGTCGACGGTGGCGCCGTGGACGTGGGTCGTGGCGAGGGCGGTGAGGAGGGTGTGTGTCTCGGGTTTGCCGGGGCGGAGGAGGGCGGCGGCTTGCCTGGTGTCGAGGGTGGTGTGGGTGAGGGGGGTGAGGACTGCGTCGGGTCCGATTTCGAGGTAGGTGGTGGTGCCGTGGTTGTTCAGGGTGTGGAGGGTGTCGGTGAAGCGGACGGTGCCTCGGAGTTGGTCGGACCAGTACCGGGGGGTGGTGAGGTGCTGGTCGGCGGACTCTCCCGTGAGGGTGGAGATGATCGGGATGGTGGGTGAGTGGTAGGTGAGGGTGGCCGCTGTGGCGAGGAGTTCCTCCGCCGCTGTGTCCATGTGGGGGGAGTGGAAGGCATGGCTGACAGCCAGGCGAGTGGTCTTGCGGCCCTGTGCCTTCCAGATGTCGGCGATCGCCTGGACGGTGTGGGTGTCGCCGGAGATGACGGTGGAGTGGGGGGAGTTGAGGGCGGCGATGGATGCGTGGTGTTCGTGTCCAGCGAGGTGCGGGGTGATTTCGCTTTCGCTGGCTTGGATGGCGATCATGGTTCCGCCGGTGGTGGCGTTCTGCATGAGGCGCGCGCGGGTCGTGACGAGTCGTGCGGCATCGGGGAGGTCGAGGATCCCGGAGATGTGCGCCGCGGTGAGTTCACCGATGGAGTGTCCGGCGAGGTAGTGGGGCCTGAGTCCGAAGGACTCGACCAGACGGTAGAGGGCGACCTCCACCGCGAACAGGGCCGGCTGTGTGTAGGCGGTCTGGTCGAGCAGATGCCCGGTACGGATGACCTCGGCGATCGGCCGGTCAAGGTGGACGTCGAGCGCCGCGCATGCCTCGTCGAAGGCGGCGGCGTAGACGGGATAGGTCTCGTACAACTCCGTTCCCATACCGGCCCGTTGGGCACCCTGTCCCGTGAACAAGAACGCCGTCTTACCGGGTGCCGCGACTCCCGACACGACACCGGGGGCGATGCGGCCCTCGACGAGTGCGCGGAGGCCGGCGAGGAGTTCGGCTCGATCGGAGCCGAGCACCACACCCCGGTGGCTGTGTGCAGTACGGGTCGCCGCCAGGGACCAGCCGACGTCCACGGGGGACACCACCGCGTCCTCGGACGAGCCGAAGGCCAGGAGGCGTTCGGCCTGGGCCCGGAGCGCAGCGGGTCCCGCGCCGGAGACGCTCCACGGGAGTACGGCGGGGGCGGGCCCGCCGGCCGCCTCCGTGTCCTCGGAGCCCTCCGCGCCGCCCCTGGCCGGGGCCTGGGCGACGACGACGTGACAATTCGTACCGCCCATGCCGAAGGAGCTGACACCGGCCACCAGCGGGCGCTCGGGCTCGGGCCAGGCCGTCAGCTCCTGCTGGACGGCCAGACCGAGCTCGTCCAGGGCGATGGCAGGGCCGGCCTCGATGAAGTTCAGGCTGGGCGGCAGTTGACGGTGGTGGAGGCTCAGCAGGGTCTTGATGAGGCCCGCGATCCCTGCCGCGCCCTCCAGATGGCCGATGTTGGTCTTGACCGAGCCGACGCGCAGCGCCCGCTCGGCGTCCCGCCCCGCGCCGAGCGCGGCGCCAAGCGCGGCGGCCTCGACGGGGTCGCCGACGGGGGTGCCGGTGCCGTGCAGTTCGACGTACTGCACCTCCTCGGCGGCCACGCCCGCACGCTCGCGGGCGGCGAGGATCACCTGCTTCTGGGCGTCGGAGCTCGGGACGGTCAGCCCGTCGGTGGCACCGTCGTTGTTGACGGCGCTGCCGCGGAGCACGCCGTAGATCCGGTCACCGTCGGCGACGGCGCGCCGCAGCGGCTTGAGCACGAGCACGCCGGCGCCCTCGCCGGGCACGAAGCCGTTGGCGCGGGCGTCGAAGGTGTACGTCGTCCCGTCCGGCGACAGTGCCCCGAACCGCTGCTCGGTGACGGTGTTCTCGGCGAGCAGGTTGAGGTTCACGCCCGCGGCCAGAGCGGCGGTCGACTCCCCGTTCCGTAGGCTCTCGCAGGCGAGATGTACGGCGACCAGCGAGGACGACTGGGCGGAGTCCACGGTGAGACTGGGCCCTTGCAGGCCGAGCAGGTACGAGACCCGGTTGGCGATGACGCCCCGGTTCACCCCGGTCATGGTGTGCTGCGTGACGGCTTCGGCACCGTACTGGTACAGCAGGTTGGTGTAGTCGTCGCGCAGGGTGCCGACGAACACGGCGGTCCTGCTGCCGCGCAGCGAAGCGGGCACGATGCCCGCGTCCTCCAGCGCCTCCCAGGCCAGTTCGAGCACCAGCCGCTGCTGGGGATCCATCGCCGCCGCCTCGCGGGGCGAGACGCCGAAGAAGGCCGCGTCGAAGTCGGCCACGCCGTCGAGGAACCCGCCACGGGACAGCGCGCCGGCCGCGCCCTCCGCCCACCGGTCCGCCGGTACGTCCCCGATGGCGCTGACGCCCCCGGCCAGGAGGTCCCAGAACGCGGTGGGCCCGTCGGCCCCGGGAAGCCGGCAGGACATGCCTACGACGGCGATCGGCTCGTTCCGCTCCGTGTCCGTGTCCGTGTCCGTGTCGGTGCCGGTCCAGGACGCAGGCTGCTCACTCATCATGACCTTCGGTTGACCTTTCAGACAGGACGGGTTCCACGGGGTTTCAGGGGAGGGAGGCGGCCCGGTGGGCGGGGAGCGTCAGGCGGGGATCGCCAGAAGGTCCCCCTGCTGCTCCCGCAGGATCACGCACACATCGGTCAGCGCGATCCGCAGCCGATCGATCTCCTCGTCCGTGAGGAACACCGAGGGTTCGAAGCGCAGGGTGTGGACGGCGCTGGCCGTGGGGAAGGTGCGGATGCCGTGGGCGTTGAGAAGGTGTCCGGCGATGATGTAGCCGAACATTCCGGAGCGGGCCGCCGTACCGATCGCCTCGGACGTGGCCCCGGACTGGTCGTGGAACTCCAGGCCGAGCATCAGGCCTCTGCCGCGGACGTCCTTGACGATGTCGGGGAAGGACGCCTGGACCTTGTCCAGCATCGTCTCCAGGGCGGCCCCGCGTTCCACGGCCTGCCGGTAGATCCGGCCGCCGTCGGCCTCCAGGAGTTCGAGCACCTTCAGCGCCACGTGGCAGGAGAAGCTGTCCTTGGCGAACGTGGAGCTGTGGATGAGCTCGAACTGCGGCTGGTACCGGGCCGCACGCACCAGCATCACCGCGGCCTTCGCGATGCCGCCGCCCAGGGACTTGGCGAGCGCGTAGTAGTCGCCCCGCAGCCCGAGGTGCGAGCTGGCGAGCAGCGCCCCGGTGCGGCCCATGCCG
This sequence comes from Streptomyces sp. NPDC058579, assembly GCF_042718575.1. Classification (NCBI taxonomy): domain Bacteria; kingdom Bacillati; phylum Actinomycetota; class Actinomycetes; order Kitasatosporales; family Streptomycetaceae; genus Streptomyces; species Streptomyces sp. NPDC058579. Next base: position 80,381 of record NZ_JBHXPI010000025.1, on the reverse strand, counting down.
CTCTGGATCTCATCGACGACGAGAGGGCAGTCGGCCGCCTCGCCGAACTCCTGGATGTCCCGGGCGAACGTCTCCGACAGCGGCCGGATGCCGCCCTCGCCCTGGATCGGCTCCAGGAGGAAGGCGCAGAAGGCCGGGTGGGGCCGTTCGTCGAGCCGGACCTGGCCGTCCTCGACCGTCGGCCGGAGAAGGGTGCCGCGCTCCTGCGCGAGGATCGCGCGCAGCACCTCGGGCGCGTCGTGCGGCACGAACCGGGTGCGCAGGCCGAGCGCGGCGAACGGGGCCCGGTAGCCGGCGTTGTGGGTCAGCTGGACGCTGCCCATCAGCTTCCCGTGGAAGCCGTTCTCCAGGGCGAGCAGGACCGGAGCCTTGGCGCTCCGTTCCTCGTTCCTGCGCGTGACTTCGGCGATCACCGCTTCGAGCGCGTCCCGATCGGCCGCGGGCCGGGCGATCCCCAGGTGGGTGAAGACCGCGTCCGGCACCGCCGCCCGCCCGGCGCGGGCCGCCGCACGCACCTCCTCGACACCGGCGGCGACATCTGCGAGGAGCTCTCCGAGGCGGACCACCCGGTCCATCTCCGCGTGCTTGACGGCCGCTTCGATCGCCTCGGCACCGCTGTTGGCGAAGGTCGCGTAGTACGGCTCGTCCGTGCCGGTCTCCCGGTGGATGATCCGGTTCAGCTCGGCGGCCAGGTCGTTGGCGTACGGATGCGAGGAGAACTGCGCGTGCACGGGTGTCTGCTCGTCGATGAGCCGATGGGCGTGCGCCGCTATCTCGGGGTGGTGGTGGCCGAGGATCAGCGAACCGTAGCCGCCGGCGTAGTCGATGACCGGAACCTCGCCCCCGTCCGCGTCCCAGCGGAAGAGCGTGTTCCCCTCACCGCGTACGTATTCGACGTCAAGCCCTGCTGTCGCCAGCAGCGCGCGGAGGTTGGGCTCGGCGAGTTCCGACATAGCGGCTCCTGAGTTGGTGTGGACGGTCTGATCCATCCTGTTCCGCGCATGCCAGTTCCCGGTCATGAGGAAGTCATCGGCGGATGCGTGAGTGGTCGGTTACCTGGTGATGGGGCGACGCTGGATGGTGTGGCGCGGCCCGGGTGCGGCGCGGGATGGCGGGGCGCGGCGGGGGTGTGGAGCGGCGCGGGACGGTGCGGTGCGCCGGGCGGTCAGACCGCGGCGGAGTTCCTCGGCCGACGCGGGCTTCGGGCGGGCTCGTTGCGGGACGCCGAGAGCAGGAACTCCACGAGCTCCTCCTGGGTGATGCGCTCGGGCCGGTCCAGCGTGACCGTGGTGGTGTGGCTCTTGCCGCCGGCCCAGGACGGCCTGCGGGCGAGGAGCTCCGGGCCGGCGCAGGCGATCACGAAGAGCGGCACCGCCCCGGCGGACTCGGCCAGTTCCTCGATCGCGTCCAGGGCCAGGTCGGGCAGCCGGTGCAGGTCGTCGACGCAGAGCGCGATCGGCCTCCGTTGCGCCGCGTCCTGGACGAACTCACGCCAGGTGTCCAGTACTTCGCCCGGGCACAGGTCGCCGAAGTGCACATCCGCGCCGGACGGGGCGACGAGGGTACGCAGCCGTCGCAACGGCACCTCGGCCGCCCGCTCGGACGGGTACAGGGCGCGGACCTCGCGTTCCAGGGCCGCGTGGACGACGTCCTCGTCGTCGCCGGGCAGGACCCCGCAGTAGGCCGACAGGAACCGCCCCGCCACCGCGAGCGGGGACTCTTCGCCACCCTCGATCGGACGATCTGTCAGAACCAGCGGACCGTCCGGGAGTTCGGCGGACCAACGGGCGAACTCGCCCAACAGCCTGCTCTTTCCGGTACCCGCCTCGCCGAGGACCGTCACCAGGTGGGGCACGGCGCGGTGCCGGGTGCGTTGCGCGAGACCCCGCAGGACCTCGAGCTCCATGGCCTGCTCGGTGCCCTGGGATTCCGTCGCCCGCGCGCCCAGTGCCTGCCAGCCTCCGGGCACGCCGTCACAGGGGCGATAGACGACGGTGTGGTCGCTGGCGCGGCGTACGGCCTCGCTCACCCGTACCTCACCCTCGGGTACGGCACCCAGCAGCGCCTGGGACTCGTCCAGCACGGCCCCGACCACGGTGGGCCCTTCCTGACCGGCGCGCCGGCGCAGCAGGACCTCCCCCCGGGTGATGGCGGCCGCCACCGTCGAGTGGGCCGTACCGCCACCGGCGCCCGGCCCGAGGGACACGTCGAGGACGTCCCGGACCGCGAGGGCGGACAGGACCGCGCGCGCGGCGTCGTCCAGACCCTCGGCATCCTCGGCTCCCTCGTCAACCTCGCCGTCGAGCCCGAACAGGGCCAGGGACACCGAACCGATGGAGGCCGTCACCACGCCGCCGTACCGTTCGACCTGTTCCCTGACCAGGAGCGCGGCGCCATCGAGGAGACTCTCGAGTTCCCGCTCCGTGCCGCTGCCCAAGGAGGGGGCCAGTCGGGTGCGCAGGCAGACGACGCTGACCTGGCGGCGGGCGGTGCCCGCCTGGCGTCCTGCCGGGCCGGGGCCGGGGCCGGGGCCGAGGCCGGGGCCGAGGCCGGTGCCGAGGCCGGTGCCGGGGCCGGGGCCGAGACCGGACGGCTCCGCGACCTCGCCCGCGCCGTCGCCGGCCACACCTGACGACGGCGCGGACGACGGCGCTGACGCCGGCCCTGACTGCTGCGCCGTCGGAGCCTGCTCCGCCGGTGAGCCGGTGGTGTCGGCCGCCCGGCCGAGCGTGATGCGCTCGCGGGCGCGTCCTTCGCCGTGCGGGCCGTCCAGGGCGGGCGGCCGGCGCAGGGTCAGCGTGGGGTCCTGCGCGAGAATCGCCTGTTGCAGCGACTGGAGGCCGCGGCCGGGCTCAAGGCCCATGCTCTCGACCAGTACGGCCCGCAGCCGGCTGTACTCGGCGAGCGCGTCCGCCTGCCGCCCGCAGCGGTACATGGCGAGCATCAGCTGACCACAGGAACGTTCCCGCAGAGGTTCGGCCCGCACCATGGACTCCAGCTCGGCAAGGATCTCGTGATGCCTGCCACAGGCCAGCTGCGCTTCGAAGTGCTCCTCCATGACGTTGAGCTGGGTGTTCTGCAGAGCCACCAACTCGGGCCACTGGACGCCGTTCTCCACCAGATCCGCCAGGGCGGGGCCCCGCCACAGCGCCAGCGCGTCGCGCAGCAGCGGCGCCGCCGCCTCGGGCTCCCCCTTCGCCAGCAACTCCCGCCCCCGGCCGACCCACGTGTGGAACTGGTGGAGGTCCACCTCCTCCGGATCCACCCGCATCATGTACCCGGGCGGCCGGGTCAGCAGGGTCGCGCCCCCCGCCCCGGCAGCCCCGCGGGCCGCCGACAGGGCGCCGCGCAGTCCGTAGACGGCGTTCTGCAGGATCTTGCGCGCCGTCATCGGTGCTTCGTCCACACCCCACAAGGCGTTCAGGAGCTGACTCGTGGCCACCGCCTTGTTCGCGTTCAGGAGCAGGAATCCCAGGGTGGCTCTCTGTTTGGTACCCCCGAGCCCCACCGTCCTGCCGTCGTCGACCACTTCCATCGGCCCCAGCACTCGGAACTGCATCGATTCCCCCCGCTTCCCTCCGCGATCGAACGGAGGCCGTCCTTGTCGGTGAATTCCGCGACACCAGCCTGCATGAGGCCGGTCGAAGCCCACACAAATCTCGAACAAGGTGCCGAACGGCCTGCTCAGCGACGCTCCGCACCGCCGGCACCCGGCGTCATCCGCGCGCCGGACCCACCCCGGAGGCGCTGGCGGCGAGCCACGCGTCGGTGATCACCTCGGACACGAAGTCGAGGTGGGCGTCGAGGTAGAAGTGCCCACCGGCGAGGACATGGGTGCGTGCGCCCGCCGTCGTGAACTCCGCCCAGCGCTCGACCTGTTCGACGTCGACCACCGGGTCGCCGGCCCCGACCAGAAGCGTGAACGGGACGGTCAGCGGCGGTCCCGGCCGCCAGGTGTAGGAGCTGAGCGCGCGGTAGTCGGCGCGGAGCGCGGGCATCACCATCTCCCGTAGCTCCGGATCGTGCAGCACCTCCGGCATGGTGCCGCCGAGCCGGGACACCGCCCGCACGATCTCGTCGTCGGTGCGCAGCCGGTCGTGGCGCCCCGGCTCGGGTGTGGGCGCGCCACGGGCCGAGAGGACCAGCGCGGCCGGCCCCCGGTCCTCCGCCAGCCGGCGGGCGACCTCGTAGGCGAGGAGCGCGCCCATGCTGTGACCGAAGAGGGCGTACGGTCCCTCGGCCCGGCGCGACACCTCGACCGCGAGCGCGTCGGCGAGCCGGCCGATGTCGTCGAAGGGTGCCTCGAGACGACGGTCCTGCCTGCCGGGATACTGCGCGACCAGCACGTCGAACGTGCCGGTCAGGGTCTGCGCGAGAGAGCGCAGCGCACTGGCGGCTCCGCCCGCGTGGGGGAAACAGAAGAGCTGGGGTGCGCCGTCCGTCGGGCCGTCCTGGCCCGGCGGCGGATCGAACCCGCGCAGCCAGCTGCTCGTCACTCGCGCCACATCGACTCCCTCGCTCGGGCCACGCCTTCCGGGCTCCGGCGTGGTCACGCGTCGCTTCCCATCGTGTGCGGCGCCGTTCAAAGAGCGCTCAAAGCACGCGCAAAGAACACGCAACTCCCGTGCGGCAAAGGCCTTTTCCGAGCTATGCGGCGCCACAGGTCTCGGCCATGTCCCACTCCTCGGAGGTGAGGGGCGGTTCCGTCTCCTGCGGTGGCGGCGCGGTGCCCTCAGGGGAGAGAGCGGCGGCCGTGTCCGGGCCCGCCAGTTGGGGCAGCATGAGTCGCCAGAAACCGGTGACGGCACTCCTGGAGGTCCATTCCGTCCCGATACGGGACAGCACTTCGAACCCCGCGATGATCGAGGTGATGGCCAGAACCGCCTCCTCGATCACCACGTCGGAGGTGAGCATCTCCCGCTCCCGGGCGACGATCAGCATCAGCTGCACCCAGTCCTGCCACTCCTCCCAGAGGTTGATCCGTCCCTGCCAGGTGGCGTCGCTGGCAAGGCTGAATCCGGCCCTGAGTACGGGGTCGTGCAGCAGGTACTCGGCCAGCAGCTGCGAGGTGTCCACGAGGAGCTGCAGCGGGGCGGGATGTCGCAGCGGCACCCGCCCCGTGACGTGCGCGAGTGTCTGCGCGGCGGCCAGCTCGACCGCCTCGCCCAGAGCCCGTTTGTTCCTGAAGTGGAAGTGCAGCGCCCCATTGCTCACGCCGGCCCCGGAGCTGATCGCGGCGATCGAGGCGTCGGCGAACCCGGCGCGCTCGAAGACGACGGCGGCGGAACGGATCAGATCCTGACGGGTACGAACGGCACGGGGTTGCTTGGCCATGTGGCGCTCCGATACGGGCAGTAAGCATCTGGTCGGGCGCACGAGAACATGCCACAGGGAGCAGGTGAGTTGTTACTCGAGCAACGACCGGGCCCCCGAGTTGGCCGGAGTTCGGCTGTCGTCGGCCGGTGATGACCGTGCGGTGACGGCCCCCTCACCACGTCACCCTCCCCTTGGCTTCGCTCTCGAGCAGGTACGTGCGCGGGCAAACTGTATGCCCGGCGGTCGGCTGGTAGCCAGGAGTTCACCACGTGGCGCGCCATGAGCCCTCTCTCTAGAAAGAACGCTCTAGATAGTACCCTCGCAGGATAAAGGAATTGCCACGGGGTAACGCGGAGCAGTTTGGGCCCATGCTGTGATCAGCACCCTGGAAGGCCGCCGAGCCGGCCGCCCGGCCGCCCGCGAGCCGCGCCCCTTGGAGATCGCCGCCAAGCACCTGGCTCAGCTCATCAACGCGTATCGGTAGAGATCCCTCAGCCGCCCGCGCGGCCGCTCCGGGCCCAGCGGCCCAGGGCCCGGACGAGTGCGGCCGGCCGTCCGTCGTCGCCGAGTTCGGGGCGTTCCGACAGGACGAGCGCGGCGGACTCCATCAGGAGCGTCACCACCAGGTGCTCGTGCCGGGGAAGCAGGGGTCCCGTCGTACCGTGCGCCTGCCGCTGCCCCTGAGGGGGCGGCAGGCCCAGGGCCGCCGCCAGCATCTCGTGGCCGCGCTGTTGCAGCGAGGCCAGCACCGCCGGGCTCCCCCCTCCCTCCGCGCCCGGCAGGGCGGTCTCGAACGCCCGCATGACCGCGGCCGCGAAGGGATGGGGCAGCTCGTGCGACCGCGACACCAGGCGCGTACCGCTCCGGGCGCGCAGGGTCGGGGGGCCGGCCCTGGCGAGCCCGTCGTTCAGCGCCGCGACGAACGTCGAACCGACGATGTCCCAGAAGCTGTTTCCGTCGTACGTCTCACCACGCGAGGCCATGGCGGGTTCCGACTCACCGGGGAGCGGTGAGGATCTGCTGGAAGCGACCGTTGAAGAACAACAGCCCCGACTCGTCGGCGGACGGAGCCGCGCTCACGACATCGCCGACGAAGATGGAGTGATCGCCCGAGTCGTGTGCCTCGGCCAGCTCGCATTCGAGCCAGGCCACCGCACCGTCCAGCAGGGGCGCCCGGGTGACCTCGCCCGGCCGCCAGCCTATTCCTTCGAACTGGGCCCGCCCCAGCGGTCGCCGCTTGTCGGCGAAGTGCCGTGCCAGGGACTCCTGTTCGGCGCCGAGCACCGAGATCCCGAAACTGCGCGCCGAGGTGATCGCCTTGTGCATCACCGCGCTGTGGGACACGCAGCAGAGCACGGTCGGCGGTTCGAGCGACACGGAACTGAACGCGTTGGCCGTCATCGCGTGCAGGTGTTCACCACCGACACTCAGAACGATGACCCCGGTCGCGAAACGCGACATCGTCTCGCGCAGCGCGGACGGCGCGATCGGGTTTCGGTTGACGGCTCCGCCTACGGACACATGACTCATGCCGAACCCTTCGAGAGAACCATGGGAGAAACAGGATTTCCGGCGATCTCCGACCGGCCACCGTGAGGTGACCAGGAGACGGGACCGCCTCCGCGCCGCATCAGCCACCCACCCGTGGGTTCGGGAAGTGACCGGTCCGCGCGAAGTACTCGACGTACTTCCGGAAGAGTCGCCCGCCCAGCGGCGGGCAGGTGATGCCGCTGCCTTCCAGCTCCGCCTCGGTCTCCGTGGTGTCCATCGCCGGATAGAACGAGTCGGTGTCGTCCGTCATCATCTCGAACGCGTGCAGGAGCGGGGCGATCGCGTTCGTCCCGTCCGCGTGCACCCGTTCGCGCCAGGCGCCCCAGTCCACGTCCGCCACCGAGTAGCCGAACGACCGCAGCCGTTCCACGCACTCCCGCAGGCTCAACGCATGCCGATTGAACAGGTGGAACGTCCGGCCCGCCGCGCCGGCGCGGCGGGAGATCCTGAGGACGGCCGCGCTGACGTAGTCCACCGGGAGGAGGTGGAAGCGCCCGTCGGCATCCGCCGGAACGGCCCCGGCCTGCACCAGCCCCTTGAGGCTCAGCCACACGAAGTCGCTGGTCTGGCAGGCGCCGTTCTCCTGGTCGCCCGAGATGACGTCGACGCGGTACACGGACACCGGCAGACCACGCCCCCGCGCCCGTTCGACGAGCTGCTCCGCGACCCACTTGCTCTGCAGATAGCCGCTGGGCAGCCGCTCGGGAGGGCCGGTCGGGTCGGTCACCTTGAGGGGAACACCGGGAGTCACCGCGGCTTCGAAGACACCGACGGTCGACACGTAGTGCACCGGTACCGTCCGATGGCGCGCCGCGAGGCGCAGAATCTCCTCAGTCCCCCTCACGTTGGCCGCCTTCAGCGTCGTGTACGGGTGGAGCCAGTGCACCTGGGCGCCGTTGTGGTACACCGCGTCGACGACCTCGGACAGCCGGTCGAACTCCGGCTCGGTCAGCCCGAGTCGGGGCTTGCCCAGGTCGCCCACGACCACGGAGAGCCGGTCGGGATCGACCGCGTCCCACACCATGTAGCGCTCCATGTTCTCCCGGAGCCGTGCGCGGGCCTGTTCCTCGTCGGCGGCGCGCACGAGGCAGTGCACCCTCGCCCTGGTCGAGCGCATCAGATCCCGCAGCAGGAAGGCGCCGAGGAACCCGCTCGCGCCGGTCAGGAGCACCTCCTGAGGGTCGTCCACGAAGCGGAGGACCTCGGCCGCGGGCCGGATGTCCTCGGCGAGGCGTACCTCCTCGGCGAAGTCCGGTGCCTCCGGCGCGGAGGACTCGGCAACGCCGGCCTCCTGCCCCGCGAGCAGCTCGCCGAGGAGGAATCCGGCCAGGGACGCCGGAGTGGGGTGGTCGAACACGACCGTGGGCGGCAACCGGACACCGACGAGGGCGTTGCACCGATTGCGCAGCTCCACTGCTGTGAGCGAGTCGAAGCCCTGCGCCAGGAACGTGCCGTCGTCCTCGATCCGCCGCGCGTCGCCATGGCCGAGCACCCGCGCGATCTCCTCTCTGAGCGCCGCCAGGACCAGACCGGCCCGCTCGCCTTCGGCAACGGCAGCCAACCGCTCCACCAGGGACGGTCCGCTCGCTCCACCCTCCTCGGCCCTACGACGCGCGGGAGAACGGACCAGCCCCCGCAACAACGGCGGGACCTCCTCCAGCTTCCGTACCGCACCGAGGTCCAGCGGCGTCGCCACGACCGAGGGCCGGCCCGTCGCGAGGGCGAGGTCCAGCAACGCGACGCCGGACTCGGCGGTGACGGGCAGATACCCACCCCGGGCGATGCGCCTGAGATCGGCCTCCTCCAGCCCTCCCGACATCCCGCCGGCCACGCCGCCGTCCTGTGCCCACAGACCCCAGGCGACGGACGTGGCGGCCAAGCCCGCGGCGGCCCGATGCTGCGCCAGACCGTCCAGGAAGGAGTTGGCCGCGGCGTACGTGGACTGGCCCGGGCCACCCACCACGCCGGCGATCGAGGAGAACAGGACGAACGCCCTCAGCTCCCTCTCGCGAGTCAACTCGTGCAAATGCCAGGCCGCTTCGACCTTGGGCCGGAAGACGGCGGCCAGCCGCTGCGGGGTCTGCGACCCGATCAGACCGTCGTCCAGCACACCCGCGGCATGGATCACCGCGGTCAGCGGGTGCTCCACCGGTACGGTCGACAGCAACTCGGCCAGCTCTTCACGGTCGGCCACGTCACAGGCGGCGATGGTCACCTCGGCGCCCATCTCCTTCAGCTCGGCAGCCAACTCGCCGGCACCCTCGGCCTGTTCGCCCCGACGGCTGGTCAGCAGCAGATTCCTGACACCGTGCTCGCGGACGAGGTGCCGGGCGAACAGGGCACCGAGCGCACCGGTACCGCCGGTGATCAGCGTGGTCCCCTCGACACTTCCGTACGCGGACGAGTCGGCCGGGAAGCCGGCCCGGAAGCCGGTCGGGGAGCCGGTCGGGGAGTTCGCGGGGAGATGCTTGGGGGAAGGCTTCTCGGTCGGCTGGGCGAGGTACTGGAGGCGGGGCGCGAACAGCCGGCCACGGCGTAGAGCCGACTGGGGCTCCTGGGAGCCGAGCGCCACCCGAGCGGCGGCGGCGAGCCGCGCGTACCCGTCGCCTTCCGGTTCGTCGAGAAGGCCTCCGCCCCCTTCGAGGTCCACGAGCCAGAACCTGCCGGGCGCCTCCGACTGCGCCGAGCGCAGCAGACCCCAGACGGCCGCCGAGCCCGGATCCACCGGCTCACCCTCGTCCACCGCGACCGCCCGCCGGGTGACCACGACGAGCGGCACGTCGGCGAGCCGGTCGTCCGCCAGCCACTGTTGAGCCACGTCGAGCAGACGGCGTGTCCCGTCCTGAGCGGCCACAGCACCGTCGTCCACGGAGGAGGAGACGGCCGGGACGAGCACCGCGTCCAGCTCCTGCCCGGCGCCGACCGCCCGCGCCACGTCGGCCACGTCGCCGAAGCGTGCCGCCTCGACGTCCGCGCCGTGATCCGTCCTGGAGCAGCCCAGTACGCCGAACCGCATCGGTCCTGTGGCCGGTTCTGCGGCCGGTTCTGCGCCTGGCAGGGACGTCCACGTGACGTGGAGCAGGCTGTCAGAGGTCCGCGCGTGGGCTTGTGCGACCTCGCCGCCACTCGTCCGTCCCCACGTGACGGATTGCAGGAGCGCCGTAGGCGCACCGCTCCGGTCGGCCAGACGGACCGTCAGTTGTCCGTCACCCTGGGCCCGAGTGATCCACACCCGCGCCTCCGAGGCGCCGATCGCGTACAACCGGACTCCACCCACCCTGGCGACCGACGGCGCGCCCGCCCCCTGGAGGCCGTCCGTGCCGACGAGGGATGCGAGGAGGGCCCCGTCGAGCAGTGCGGGATGGAGTAGATGGCCCGCCCCGTCCGCTTCCGGGGACAGGCTCACCTCGGCGAAGACGTCGTCCCCTCGCTGCCACACGGTCCCGAGCGACTGGAAGACGGGGCCAAGCCGTACGGCATCACCCGTGAGCCGCTCGCCGAGCTTGTGCGAGGGCACGATCTGCGCGTCCCTCGGCGGCCACGTTCCGAGATCGAAGGGCAGCTCCGGAGCCTGCGGGCTCAGCCGTCCGCGCGCATGGACGGTCCACGGGACATCCCCCTGGTCCGGACGCGCGTACACGGTGACCGGCCGCTTCCCGGTCTCGTCCGGCGCCCCCACAGCCACCTGGAGGTCCATCCCGGAACTCCGCCTTAGCACCAGAGGGGCCGCCATCACGAGTTCGTCGAGGACCGGGCTGCCGAACTCGTCGCCGGCCCGGATCGCCAGCTCCACGAGGGCCGACGCGGGCACCACGACAGCTCCATGGACCTCGTGATCGGCCAGCCAGGGGTGCGTGCGCAACGAGATCCGGTTGGTGAACAGCCCCTCGTCGGAGGCCGCCACCGGTACGGCCGCACCCAGGAGCGGATGCTCCCCGGGTCGGAGCCCGAGGCTCTCCGCGTCGACACGATCGCCGGTGTTCTCGACCCAGTACCGCTCGCGTTGGAAGGGGTAGGTGGGGAGGTCCACGCGTTGCGGGTTCAGCTCGGCGTAGGGGGTGGTCCAGTCGATGGTGGCGCCGTGGACGTGGGCGGAGGCGAGGGCGGCGAGGAGGGTTCGGGGCTCGCTGTGGTCTCGGCGGAGGGTCGGGGCGGTGGTGATGTCGGCGTTCTCGAGGGTGGTGTGGGTGAGGGTGGTGAGGGTGGTGTCGGGTCCGATTTCGAGGTAGGTGGTGGTGCCGTGGTTGTGGAGGGTGTGGAGGGTGTCGGTGAAGCGGACGGTGCCTCGGAGTTGGTCGGACCAGTAGGTGGGGTTGGTGAGGTGCTTCTCTGCGGGCTCTCCCGTGAGGGTGGAGATGATGGGGATGGTGGGTGGGTGGTAGGCGAGGGTGGCCGCTGTGGTGAGGAGTTCTTCGGCGGCTGTGTCCATGTGGGGGGAGTGGAATGCGTGGCTGACGGTGAGGCGGTGGGTCTTGCGGCCCTGTGCCTTCCAGATGTCGGCGATGGTCTGGACGGTGTGAGTGTCGCCGGAGATGACGGTGGAGCGGGGTGTGTTGAGGGCGGCGATGGATGCGTGGTGTTCGTGTCCTGCGAGGTGGGGGGTGATCTCGTCTTCGGTTGCCTGGATGGCGATCATGGTTCCGCCGGTGGTGGCGTTCTGCATGAGGCGCGCGCGGGTCGTGACGAGTTGTGCGGCGTCGGGGAGGTTGAGGATGCCTGCGATGTGTGCGGCGGTGAGTTCGCCGATGGAGTGTCCGGCGAGGTAGTCGGGCCTGAGTCCGAAGGATTCGACCAGACGGTAGAGGGCGACCTCCACCGCGAACAGCGCGGGCTGGGTGTAGGCGGTCTGGTCAAGCTCGTGCCCGGTACGGATGACCTCGGCGATCGGCCGGTCGAGGTAGACATCGAGGGCCGCGCACACTTCGTCGAACGCGGCGGCGTAGACGGGGTAGGTCTCATACAACTCCGTGCCCATACCGACCCGTTGTGCGCCCTGGCCCGTGAACAGGAACGCAGTCTTACCGGGCGCCGCTATGCCGGTGACTACGTCGGGTCCCGCGTGGCCGCCCTGGGCCAAAGCCCGTACGCCGCTCTGGAGGTGACCGACATCGCTGCCGAGGACGACGGCGCGGTGGCGGTGTGTGGCGCGGGTGGTGGCAAGGGACCAGGCGATGTCGCCGCGTGAAGCGTCGGGGTTGCGGGTGAGGAAGTCGTCCAGCCGCTCGGCTTGGGCGCGCAGGGCCTGCTCGGTCTTGGCCGACAGCAGCCATGCCGTCGGGGTACTGTCCGCCGCGACGGACGCCGGCGGGGGTGGCGCTGTGGTGCGGGAACCGTCCTCGGTCGGGGCCTGCTCGAGAATCACATGCGCGTTCGTCCCGCTCACGCCGAACGCGGACACGGCAGCTCGACGCGGCGCCCCCGTGTCGGGCCATTCCCGTTCCTGTGTGAGGAGTTCGACGGCTCCTGATGTCCAGTCGACCATGGGGGTGGGTTCGTCGACGTGGATGGTTCTGGGCAGGATGCCATGCCGCATGGCCTGCACCATCTTGATGACCCCGCCCACGCCGGCCGCGGCGACCGTGTGCCCGATGTTGGATTTGAGGGAGCCGAGGTAGAGGGGGTGGGGGGTGGTGCGGTGGTTGCCGTAGGTGGTGAGGAGGGCTTGGGCTTCGATGGGGTCGCCGAGGCGGGTGCCGGTGCCGTGGGCTTCGACGGTGTCGATGTCGTTGGTGGTGAGGCCGGCGTCGGTGAGTGCTTGGTGGATGACGCGTTCTTGGGAGGGGCCGTTGGGGGCGGTGAGTCCGTTGCTGGCGCCGTCCTGGTTGACGGCGGATCCGCGGAGGACGGCGAGGATCTGGTGGCCGTTGCGTCGGGCGTCGGACAGTCGCTCCACCAGCAGCATGCCGACGCCTTCGGACCAGGCGGTGCCGTCGGCCGCCGCGGCGAACGACTTGATCCGCCCGTCGGGTGCCAGGCCGCTCTGGCGGGAGAAGTCGACGAAGCCGCTCGGCGTCGCGGTCACGGTCGCGCCACCGGCGAGTGCGAGATCGCATTCGCCTCGGCGCAGGGCGTTGGCCGCCAGGTGCAGGGCCACCAGGGAGGAGGAGCACGCGGTGTCGACCGAGATCGCCGGACCCTCGAAACCGAACGTGTAGGCGATGCGGCCGGAAGCCACGCTGCTGAGCTTGCCGGTGAGCAGATAGCCCTCGGACTCCTCGGGCCCTTCAAGTCCCAGATAGCTCTGCTCCACCACGCCGGCGAACACACCGGTTCGGCTGCCCTTCAGCGTGTCGGGGTCGATCCCGGCCCGCTCGAAGGTCTCCCACGCCGTCTCCAGCAGCAACCGCTGCTGAGGGTCCATGGCTCGGGCTTCACGCGGCGCGATGCCGAAGAACTCCGCGTCGAACAGCGCGGCATCGTGGAGGAAGCCGCCCTCCCGGGTGTACGACGTGCCCGGTGTCGCCGGGTCGGGGTCGTAGAGCTTCTCCAGGTCCCATCCACGGTCCGTCGGGAAGGGGGTGATGGCGTCGACGCCCTCGGCCACCACCCGCCACAACTCCTCGGGTGACACCGCCCCGCCGGGGAAGCGGCAGGCCATCGACACGATCGCGATCGGCTCACCGGTGCCGCTCTCCAGTTCGGCGAGCCGCTGCTGAGCCTTGTGGAGATCGGCGGTCACCCGCCTGAGGTACTCGACGAGTTTCTCTTCGTTCGACATGTCGGATCAATCTCTCCTTGAGGCACAGGATCGGCGAACGAGCCGTACGGGATGCGGATCAGCTGAGCTGGGAGTCGATGAAGCTGAAGAGCTCCTCCGCGGACGCCGAGGCGAGCGCGTCGGTCTCCTCCCGTGCCGACGGTTGGGCCTCGGACTTGTGCAGCCTCCCCACGAGAGCCTGGAGCCGCGCGGTGAGTTCTTCACGTTCCGCGTCCCCGGGCGGCGACTCAGCCAGGAGCGCGTCGACCTTGTCGAGTTCGGCCAGCACCACGTGCAGCGGGTCACCCATGAGCGGACCGAGCCGCTCCAGGAGATGGCCGGCGAGGGCCGAGGGCGTCGGATGGTCGAAGACCACGGTCGCCGCGAGGCTGACGCCTGTGGCTGCGTTGAGCCGGTTGCGCAGCTCGACACCGGTCATCGAATCGAGCCCGAGCTCCTGGAACGAACCCTCCGCCAGCACGGTCCGCGCGGACGCGTGCCCCAGCACCGACGCCACTTCGTCCCGTACGAGGGACAGAGCCCACTCCTGTCGTTCCAGAGGCGACAGGGAGGCCAGGCGCTCCGTCGGGGACTGCGGCGCCGCCGACCCGGCTGGAGCCTCGGGGGTATGCCCCTCTTGCCGCCCCGGCACTGCCGTGCGCAGCAGGTGCGGGATCGGGCCACCGGAACGTATCTCCGTACGGTCCAACGGGGTGGCGACCACCGCCGGCACGCCCGATGCGACGGACTGGTCGAACAACGCGAGACCCTGCGTACTGGACGTGGTGCGGAAGCCGCTCCGGGCGAACCGGTCCTGGTCCTTGTCGTCCAGCCGCCCGTTGATCCCGCCGCCTTCCCACAGCCCCCAGGCGATGGACGTGGCCGGCAGGCCGTGCGCCCGACGGTGCCGGGCGAGGCCGTCCAGGAAGGCGTTGGCGGCGGCGTAGTTGGCCTGACCGGGACCGCCGAACACGCCAACGGTGGAGGAGAAGAGCACGAAAGCCACGAGGTCCATGTCCCGGGTCAACTCGTGCAGGTTCCAGGCGCCGTCCGCCTTGGGGCGCAGGACCGTACCGAAACGCTCCGGCGTCAGGGTCTCGACCAGGCCGTTGTCGAGGACGCCCGCCGCATGCACGACACCGGTGAGCCGACGCCCGCCGGTGAGCCCGGACAGCAGGGCGGCGAGTTCCTGCCGGTCGGCGACGTCGCAGGCGGCGATGACGACCTCGGCGCCCAGCTCCTTGAGTTCGGCGGCCAACTCCGCCGCGCCGTCGGCCTGGTCACCGCGACGGCCGACGAGCAGCAGGTTGGTGACGCCGTGTTCCGCGACCAGATGGCGGGCGACGGCGGCACCCACCAGCCCCGTACCACCCGTGACCAGAACGGTTCCGGTGGAGGACCACTGCGGCGTGCTCCTCTTGTCGGGCGCGGGCAGGGCCCGCAGCCGAGGCGTCAGGACAGCGCCACCCCGCACGGCGTTCTCGGGCGCCTCGCCGACCAGCACCGAGGACAACACGGAGGGGGAGACCGGTCCGTCCGCGTCGACGAGCACGATCCTGCCTGGGTGCTCCGACTGCACGGAACGCACCAGCCCCCACAGTGCGGCCGCAGTCGGATCCGGTGCGTCCCCCGGCACTGCCTGCACCGCGCCACGCGTGAGCACGACGAGCGGAATCGCCAGGAGTCGTTCGTCGTCCAGCCACTGCTGGACAAGGCCGAGAGCCCGGGCCGTGTCGACGTACACGGAGGCAACAGGTCCGGACGACGCGCCCGACAGCCACGGCACGACCACCGCGTCGACCTGGGAGGCGGCAGCGGAAGCCGCGGTGACGTCATCGATCTCCGTGATGAGACCGTCCCCGCCACCGTGTTCCAGGGCGGCCACGGCGTCGGCGCCCAGCACCCCCCACCGACGCGCCTGGCTGTGGTCCGGGTGGGCCGCCGTCTCCCACTCGACGGTGAACAGCGCCTCGGAGACGGCGTCGTCAGGGTCGTCGCCGGCCGTCGGCATCAACCAATGGCGCTCGCGTTGGAAGGGGTAGGTGGGGACGTCGATGCGGCTGGGGTGGGTGCCGGTGTAGAGGGGTGACCAGTCGACGGTGGTGCCGTGGACGTGGGCGGAGGCGAGGGCGGCGAGGAAGGTGCTGACCTCGTCGTGGCCGGTGCGGAGGAGGGCGGTGGCTTGGGTGTTGTCGAGGGTGGTGTGGGTGAGGGGGGTGAGGACTGCGTCGGGTCCGATTTCGAGGTAGGTGGTGGTGCCGTGGTTGTTGAGGGTGTGGAGGGTGTCGGTGAAGCGGACGGTGCCTCGGAGTTGGTCGGACCAGTACTGGGGGGTGGTGAGGTGCTGGTCGGCGGGCTCTCCCGTGAGGGTGGAGATGATCGGGATGGTGGGTGGGTGGTAGGTGAGGGTGGCCGCTGTGGTGAGGAGTTCTTCGGCGGCGGTGTCCATGTGGGGGGAGTGGAATGCGTGGCTGACGGCGAGACGGGTGGTCTTGCGGCCCTGTGCTTTCCAGATGTCGGCGATGGTCTGGACGGTGTGGGTGTCGCCGGAGATGACGGTGGAGTGGGGGGAGTTGAGAGCGGCGATGGATGCGTGGTGTTCGTGTCCTGCGAGGTGGGGGGTGATCTCGGTTTCGGTTGCCTGGATGGCGATCATGGTGCCGCCGGGGGTGGCGTTCTGCATGAGGCGGGCGCGGGTCGTGACGAGTCGCGCGGCATCGGGGAGGTCGAGGATCCCCGCGATGTGTGCGGCGGTGAGTTCGCCGATGGAGTGTCCGGCGAGGTAATCGGGCCGGAGTCCGAAGGACTCGACCAGACGGTAGAGCGCGACCTCCACCGCGAACAGCGCGGGCTGGGTGTAGGCGGTCTGGTCAAGCTCGTGCCCGGTACGGATGACCTCCGCGATCGGCCGGTCAAGGTAGACGTCAAGCGCCGCGCACACTTCGTCGAACGCGGCGGCGTAGACGGGGTAGGTCTCGTACAACTCCGCGCCCATACCAGCCCGTTGCGCGCCCTGGCCCGTGAACAGGAACGCCGTCCTACCGGGCTTCGCGACTCCCGATACGACACCGGGTGTGGTGCGGCCGTCGACGAGTGCGCGGAGGCCGGCGAGGAGTTCGGTCGAGTCCGCTCCGCCGATCACGGCTCGGTGCGGGTGGGTGGCGCGTGTCGTGGTCAGGGACCAGGCGACGTCGACCGGTGAGACAGTGGGGTTCTGGGCGACGAAGTCGTGGAGGCGTTCGGCCTGGGCGCGTAGGGCCTGGTCGGTCTTGGCCGACAGCAGCCAGGGCGTCCGGGGAGCGCTCGTGTCCGCGGGACCGGCCGGTGCGGGGGCTTCGGCGGGCGCCTGCTCCAGAATCACGTGGGCGTTGGTCCCGCCGAATCCGAAGGACGACACCGCCGCGCGTCGTACCCGGCCCGTGTCGGGCCATTCCCGTTGCTGCGTGAGGAGTTCGACGGCTCCTGATGTCCAGTCGACCATCGGGGTGGGCTCGTCGACATGGAGCGTCCTGGGCAGGATGCCGTGCCGCATGGCCTGCACCATCTTGATCACACCACCGACGCCCGCCGCCGCCTGGGCGTGCCCGATGTTGGATTTGAGTGAGCCGAGGTAGAGGGGGTGGGGGGTGGTGCGGTGGTGGCCGTAGGTGGTGAGGAGGGCTTGGGCTTCGATGGGGTCGCCGAGGCGGGTGCCGGTGCCGTGGGCTTCGACGGTGTCGATGTCGTTGGTGGTGAGGCCGGCGTCGGTGAGGGCTTGGTGGATGACGCGTTCTTGGGAGGGGCCGTTGGGGGCGGTGAGTCCGTTGCTGGCGCCGTCTTGGTTGACGGCGGATCCGCGGAGGACGGCGAGGATCTGGTGGCCGTTGCGTCGAGCGTCGGACAGTCGCTCCACCAGCAGCATGCCGACGCCTTCGGACCAGGCGGTGCCGTCGGCCGCCGCGGCGAACGACTTGATCCGCCCGTCGGGCGCCAAGCCTCGCAGGCGGGAGAACTCGACGAAGGCCAACGGCGTCGACATCACGGTCGCGCCACCGGCGAGTGCGAGATCGCATTCGCCTCGGCGCAGGGCGTTGGCCGCCAGGTGCAGGGCCACCAGGGAGGAGGAGCACGCGGTGTCGACCGAGATCGACGGACCCTCGAAACCGAAGGTGTACGAGAGCCTGCCCGCGGCGATGCTGCCCGCGCTGCCGCTGAACAGGTAGCCCTCGGAGTCTTCCTTCGGAAGTCCCGGCCGTGAGCCGTAGTCGCTGTACATGACCCCCGCGAACACACCGGTACGGCTGCCCTTCAGCGTGTCGGGGTCGATGCCGGCCCGCTCGAAGGTCTCCCACGCCGTCTCCAGCAGCAACCGCTGCTGAGGATCCGCGTTGAGAGCCTCACGCGGGGACATCGCGAAGAACGCGGCGTCGAACAGCGCGGCATCGTGCAGGAACCCCCCTTCACGGCCGTAACTCGTGCCGACGCGCGCCGGGTCGGGGTCGTAGAGCCGGTCGAGGTCCCAGCCGCGGTCCGTGGGGAAGGGCGTGATGGCGTCGACGCCGTCGACCGCCACCCGCCACAACTCCTCGGGTGACACCGCTCCACCGGGGAAACGGCAGCCCATCGACACGATCGCGATCGGCTCCCGCGCTTTCTCCTCGACCGCGCGCAGCCGGTCCCGCGCGTCACGGGCGTCCGTGATCGCCCGCTTGAGGTACTCGCGGAGGGTGTCCTCGTCCGCCATGATGCTCAGCTCCCCGGTGTGATGTGCCCGTGTTCCCCTGGCGTGCGTCCCATGACGGAAGCCGAAGGCCTCTCGCGAAGGGAATTCAGAGGCCGGCCAGGAATGCGGCGAATTCAAGAAGGGCCTGTAGATCGTAATGCGAGCCTACGCACGGTGCGGTAACTGCGCGGGATGTCGAGGGAGTGGTCGTCTCATTACTTCGCGATGAGTGGGGGGTTCCTGACCCGTCGTTAGCCTCTCCGGAGATCAATCCGAAATGCTCATGGGCGGTAGAGCGCGGACAGAAGCAGAGGAGTTCAATCGTGGCCCAACTCACGAACGACGTCGAAAAGCACACGGCAATCTATGTCGAGGCGTTCAACGCGGGTGACGTGGACGCTGTGAACGCGATGTACACCGACGATGCCGTCGCGGTCTGGGAGCGGGGCGTTCCGCTCACCGGCCAGGCGCGGATCGATGCGGTCAGGGAGTTCCTCGCCGCCGGTCCGACGATGACGGCGGTTCCCCGGCAGTCGTTCGTGGCGGGCGACACCGCCCTGCTGATCGTCGACTGGACCATCGACACCAAGGGCCCGGACGGAAACCCCGAGCGCCTCACGGGTGTCGGAGTGGACGTACTGCGTCAGGGCGCGGACGGACACTGGCGTTACGCCGTCGACGACCCCTACGGCGAGCAGTAGGCCACCGCGGAGCCCAAGAGCTCCGGAGCGTCGTCACCGCGACGGTTCCCGTCGTCACCGCACCGGTTGCCGGCGCCACCGCACGGGTACCCGTCGTCACCCGTCGTCACCCGTCGCCACCCATCGCCAACCAAGAAAGCAGGGGTCCGCATCTCCATGGCCATCACCGTCGACTTCGACTCCGACAATCCCGACCTGACCTCCGACACCGACACGCAGAACGAGATCTTCCTGCAGATCTTCAACTCCGGTGACGGCGAGCTGTTCGACAAGCTCTACCGTTCGGACGCGATCTCCAACTTCTCGGGTGCCCCGCTGACCGGCGCGGACCGACTGAAGTTCTTCAAGGAATTCCTCGCGTCCAAGCCCGTGCTGCAGGCAGAGGTCACCCACTCCTACGTCGCCGGCGACGTGGCGCTGATCGGAGTGCGGTTCGTCATCGACGGCACCACCGACGACGGCGAGCCGCTGCACATCGAGGGCAACTGCACCGACGTCCTGCGTCGCGGCGAGGACGGCCGCTGGCTCATGGCCATCGACCGCCCGGTGGCCGGCAGCCTGCTCCCGGAATAGCTCCCCGAGCAGCTTTTCCGAACAGCCACCCGCCAGGGCCGGAGATCCACCCGTCCCCGTGTGCCGTGACGTTCCGTCCGGCACACGGGGACGTCCGTCGTTCGCCGACGTCCGTCCCGGCGCGTCGGTATCGGGATTACCGCCGCGTTACTGCGCATGAACTGGTCCCGTGCATGCTCGATCTGGTTCTGTCCGGCCGATAGTTGAGGAGTTCCTATGGCCACGTCCGTGAAGGAAACGGAGTCCGTGCTGAACGCGGTGAGGGAATGCGTTCCCCGGCTGCGCGAGAACGGCCTCGAGGCCGAGAACCGCGGCTGGATCCCGGACGAGAACGTCGAACTGCTGGAGAAGGCGGGCGTTTTCCGTATCGCCGTTCCCGAGCGCTTCGGCGGCCTCGATCTGCCCGTGGCCGACCAGGCGGCGATCGTCGCCGAGATCGGCCGCGGCTGTGGTTCGACCGGTTGGATCGCCTGTGCGTGGGTCTCCAGCGCCTGGATCGCCAGCCAGTACCCCGACAAGGCCCAGGAAGAGATCTTCGCCGACGGCTCCGTCCGGATCTCCGGTGGCTTCACCCCCACCGGCACGGCTGTCGAGACCGAGGGCGGGTACGTCCTCAACGGCAGCTGGCGCTTCAACACCGGCATCAAGGGCGCGGACTGGAACATCTACGCCGCGATGCTCCAGCGCCCGGGCCAGGAGGACGCCGAGGTCTTCGCCATCGTCCCCGCCTCCGACGTCTCCATCGCCGACGACTGGGACGTCACCGCCGCGTCGGGCACCGGCAGTTCGACCACCTCGGTCAAGGACCTCTTCGTCCCCGCCCACCGTGTCGTGGACGGAATCGAGGTCATCGAGGGGCTGGTCGGCGACCGCTCCAACGCGGGGGCCACGGGCCGCAACTACGGTCTCACCGCCTACGTGATGGCTCTCTCCGTCCCGGTCTACATCGGCCTGGCCCGCGCCGCGCTCGAGGTCTTCCTCCAGCGCCTGCCGGGCAAGGGCATCGCGTACACCCACTGGGCGGAACAGCGCGAGCACCCCTACACCCAGGTGAAGGTGGCCGTCGCCGCCAACAAGATCACCGCCGCCGAGTGCCTCGCCGAGGGCTGGCACCGCCTGATGCAGGTCGGTGCGGACACCGGCGAACAGCTGACGGTCGAGCAGAAGGCCGCCATGCGGGGCCAGTTCGGCTACGCCGTCCAGCTCGCCAAGGAAGCCGTCCAGGAACTCCACGACATCAGCGGCGCCTCGATCATCGCGCGCACCGCCCCGTTCCAGCGCATCCAGCGGGACATCGAGGGCCTCTACCTGCACGGCTTGATGACCCCTCTCGGCAGCCTGGAGGCCCACGGTCGCGTCCTCGTCGGCCTCGACCCCAACAACGACTACCTCTAGACGCCGATCGGCGCGCGGCCCGGGCCGGCGCATGCCCGGGGAGTCCCGAAGGACTGCGGGCGCGCGCTCCAGCGCCGAGTACGCCCCGGTGCGGCCCTGCTCATGCCGGTGGCCGCACCCGGAGGCGATCCCGGACTCCGGGAGTTACCGCCGCATGACCTGCGCGTGAGCGGGCGCGCCTAGCCTCCTGCGCGTGGGCACGGCACACCGAAACGGCCGGGCCGCGCCTCCGGCCGTGCACGCATCGAGAGAAAGTTGCCTCCTCATGAACTCCACCACACAGGCCGACACCCAGCACGCCGCCGTTTCGGTCGTCGGTCTCGGCCTGATGGGGCAGGCGCTCGCCGGCGCCTTCCTCGGGTCCGAAGCCCGCACCACCGTGTGGAACCGCTCGCCGGAGAAGGCCGAAGCGCTCGTCGCGAAGGGCGCGGTGCTCGCCACGTCGGCGGCGGCCGCGGTCGAGGCGGCCCCGCTGGTCGTCGTGTGCCTGACGGACTACGACGCCTTCCACGCCGTCCTGAACCCGCTCGCGGACGCGCTGCGGGGGAAGACCGTCGTCAACCTCACCTCGGGCCACTCCGACGGCTCCCGGGAGACCGCCCGGTGGGCGGACGAGCACGGCATCGCCTACCTCGACGGCGCCATCATGGCGATCCCGCCCGTCATCGGCACCGAGCACGCCACGCTGCTGTACGCGGGCGCCCGGGATGTGTTCGACGCGGCGGAGGCGACCCTGGCGGCCCTCGGCACCGCCACCCACCTCGGCGAGGACCACGGCCTGGCCTCGCTGTACGACGTGGCGCTGCTCGGCATCATGTGGGGCGTCCTCAACAGCTTCCTGCACGGCGCCGCCCTGCTGGAGACCGCGCAGGTGAAGGCGTCCACCTTCGCGCCGCTCGCCAACGCCTGGATCGGCGCGGTCACGAACTTCGTCTCGGCCTACGCGGGGCAGATCGACGAAGGTTCCTACCCGGCACACGACGCGACCATCGACACGCACCTGGCGACGATGGTGCACCTCCTCCACGAGAGCGAGGCGACGGGCGTCGGCACCGAGCTGCCGGCCTTCGTGAAGCAGCTCACCGACCGCGCGATCGCCTCGGGCCGGGCCGGCGACAGCTACGCCGCCATGATCGAGCAGTTCCGCAAGCCCACTGCCTAGACCGGGCCCGGCAAGTCCCGAGCCGCCCCCGCCTCGCCGTGCTTCGGCGATCGGACCGAGTCCGTAGCGGCTGGGGGCGGGCACTTCTGTCGTCGTCCACGCACTGAGGCTCCGGTGACCACCCACGGGTGGTCACCGGAGCCTCAGTGCGCTGGGGGAGGGCGCCTCTACCGCCTCTACCGCCTCCCCCAGCGGTGGTCAGCTCTCCTCGGGAGCGACCAGCACCGCCTCCGTGGGGCAGCATTCGGCCACGTCGATGGCGGCTTGGATCGCCTCCTCACCGTCGAGCACGGTCTGGAGCACCACGCCCGTACCGTCCTCGACCTGGAAGAGGGCCGGGTTCATCGCCATGCAGGTGCCCGCGCCGGCGCAGGCGTCCCTGTCGATCGTGAGCAGCATCTTCATCCTGGGTCGCCTCCCGAGCTCAGTGTGATCCCGTGCCGTGCAGGTCGACCGGGAGTGCGGTCAGGCTGCGCAGCAGCCAGCTCTCCCCGTAGCGGACCTCGTCGCGCGGCACGGAGAGCCGGGCATTGGGGAACCGCTCGAAGAACGCGGGGATGGCGATTCGGGACTCCAGCCGGGCGAGGGCCGCACCCAGGCAGTTGTGCAGCCCGTGCCCGAGCCCCAGGTGTCGTGGTCCCGAGCGCGTGATGTCCAGCGCGTCCGGATTCTCGAACACCTCGGGGTCCCGGTTGGCGGACTGGAGCGCGGCGATGACCGTGGCACCCTTGGGTATGGTCGTGCCGAGCAACTCGACGTCCTGTGTGGCGAATCGGATCAGCGCCACCGTCAGTGCAC
This sequence comes from Streptomyces sp. NPDC058579, assembly GCF_042718575.1. Taxonomy (NCBI): domain Bacteria; kingdom Bacillati; phylum Actinomycetota; class Actinomycetes; order Kitasatosporales; family Streptomycetaceae; genus Streptomyces; species Streptomyces sp. NPDC058579. The sequence continues at coordinate 57,486 of NZ_JBHXPI010000025.1, read as the reverse complement.
CGTCGTAGCGCAGGAACTCCTCCACGGCGGACTCGGCCAGCTCGGGCCGCTCGGCGAGCAGCAGCCGCTGGTCGGGGTGGTCGAGGAGGGCGAGGACCGCCGAACCGATCAGGTTCCGGGTGGTGTCGAGACCGACCATGATCATGAGCGCCACCATGGCGATGAGCTCGTTCTCGTCCAGGCGGTCGTCACCGTCGCGGGCCTGGATGAAGACCGAGGTCAGGTCCTCCCCCGGGTTGCGGCGCTTCTCCTCGATGACCTCGCGACCGTAGTCGACGATCTCCTGGTAGGCGAGGGTCGACTCGGTCATGTGCTCCGGGTCGACGTGCAGGGCCCGCTCGATGGCGTCCAGGATCTGCCGGAACTTGGCCAGCGGGATGCCCATCACCCGCCCGATCACCTCGGCCGGGACGGTGGACGCGTACTCCATGACGTCCGGGTTCTCCATGGCCTCGAGGCGGTCGAGGGCGGAGCTGACGATCTCCCGGGTCGGTTCCTCCCACAGCGCCGTGCGGCGGGGGGTGAACGCGCCCATCGCCAGTTTGCGCACGCGTGTGTGGTCCGGGGGGTCGAGGACCGACAGGATGCGCTCGATGACCGTGCCCGAGCCGAACACCAGACCTGACTTCTTGAACTCCTCGGTGGCCCACACGGTGGCGTCACTGCTGAAGCGCTGATGGTCCCCCAGCAGCTCCCGCACGTCCTCGTAGCGGGACACCATCCACATGGGCAGGTCGCCGACCGGGAAGGTCAGCCCGTGCACCGGGGCGTTCTTGCGGAGCCACGAGAAGGCGGGATACGGATCCTGGAAGTAGTCGTGACTGAAAAGGAAGGGCGCAAGCGCCGAGGATGTCATCGCTGACCTCTCCATCAGGGGTTACGCGGACTCCGTGCGGAACGTCGGACAACGTCCACGTGCTGTGGCAGAGGCTACGAGCGGAGGACAACTGGCCAGTCACGAGCGGGCAATCGCCGGCGGATTCAAGCCCTCCGCACCCTCCCTCCGGCTGCTCGATGACCCGCCGATGACCGGCCCGTGAGCGCTGCCTTGGCCTCCGGAAGGACGTCTGTGGTGAGGTGGTTCCGCCTCTGCGGGCCCGGCTGGATCCGGCCAACGTCGTCAGAAGTGCACGTCCCTTTCCGGCCGTTGCCATGTGTCGACTCCCAGCGTGTCCCGGATCGATCCGCCGGGCCCGTCCATTCCAGTCACTCAGGGAGAGACCTTGGCTGCCGACAACAACCCCATGGCAGGGGTATCGCGCAGACGGACCGTCCTCAAGGCGGCGGGCCTGGCCACGCTGACCGCCGCCGCCGGCGTCGGCGCAGCGGCCGGGCCTGTCCACGCCGAGCAGGGGCCGGGCGATCCGTACGATGTGATCGTGATCGGCGCCGGCTTCGCCGGAGTCGCCGCCGCCAGGGCCGTGCGGGCCCAGGGCAAGAGGACGCTGCTCCTGGAGGCCCGGGACCGGATCGGCGGACGGACCTGGACCGGCACATTCGCCGGCGAGCTGGTGGAGATGGGCGGCGCCTGGGTCCACCCGGTGCACACGAAGGTCTGGCACGAGATACAGAGCCACGGCATATCCCTCGTGGCCGACGACACCCCGCCGGACCGACTGGTCCTGCCGTCGGGCAGCGGATACGCCGACTTCGACCCCGCAGTGGCGGGGACTCGGCTCGGAGAGCTGCTCACCGACTTCTTCGCCGGGTCGGAGTCGTACTTCCCCCGCCCCCACGACCCGTTGCACCGGGCGGACCTGCTGGCCGAGCCGGACCGGCTGACGCTGCGCGACCGACTGAACCAGCTGCGGCTCGCGCCACAGGACGACGCCTGGCTCAACGGACACACGGCCACCGCCGGCGGCAGCAACACTCGTGGCGCCTACACGGCCCTCGTCCGGCAGCTCGCCCTTTCCGGGGACCTGGCGACGTACAACGGGCTCAACACCTACCGTCCCGTCACCGGCATGGGCGGCCTGATCAGCGCGATGCTGGCCGACCAGCCGGTCACCCTTCAGCTCAACTCGCCGGTCGCGGCGGTCACCGACACCGCGTCCCACGTCTGCGTCGAGACCCGCGACGGGCGGAAGTACACCGGCCGATCGGTCGTCGTCGCCGTCCCGGCCAACGTGTGGAACTCCATCACCTTCCGCTCCGGACTGCCCAGGGAGTTCGCCTCGGCGTCCACGGCAGGCATCGCCGTGCCGCACGCGAAGAAGATCTGGATGAAGGTCCGGGGGGACGTGGGCCGATTCATCGCCCAAGGAGCGGAGTCGGGCGCCCCGCTCATCGGAGTCGTGCCCCACACGACGCTCGCCGACGGCAGCCGGCTGATGATCGGCTTCAGCGTCGACCCGCAGCTCGACCACACCAGCACCGCCCAGGTGCAGGCCGCCCTGCGCCGGTTCGTGCCACAGGCCGTCGTGGAAGGGATCAAGTCGCAGGACTGGGGCGGCGACCCGTACGCGCGCGGCGGCTGGTCGTTCATGCGCCCCCTCCAACTGACCCGGCAACTGCGCACTCTCCAGCAGCCGCAGGGCCGGCTCGTCTTCGCCGGCAGCGACATCGCGTCGGGCTGGTCCGGCTTCGTGGAGGGAGCCATCGAGTCGGGTGAACGCGCCGCCGTCCTCGCCCTCGAGGCCGCGGCCCGCCGGGCGACGCCGGTGCGCGCCTGAGGACACCAGCCGCGGATGTCGCGACTGCCCGCCGGGCAGACCCGCGAGCGCGTGGGCGACCGCCGGAGCGGGGGAATCCCGCTCCGGCGCTGCCGTACCCGCGAGGGTCCGGTGGGCGAGGCACGAGGGGCTCGGCCGTTACCCGGCGATGAGATAGCGGTGGGAAGGCTCCGGCTACGGTCGCCGCAACCCAACTGCGCCGTGTGACACCGAACTTCGTACGCAGACGGTGCGACCGAGAAGCGACCGACGGAGTAACTCCCTTGCGAGTCTTGTTCACAGTCTGGCCCGCGACCGCCCACCTCTATCCGATCATCCCGCTCGCCTGGGCCCTGCAGAGCGCCGGACACGACGTCCGGGTCGCCGCGCATCCCGCCATGGCGCCGACGATCTCCTCCGTGGGGCTGACCGCGGTGCGGCTCGGCGACCCTGAGGTGGTCCCGGCGCCCAGAGCGGCGAACAGGCCGCTCTCGCCGGAGACCGAGAGCCGGCTCGACCGGCTGACCGACCAGCTCGACCTCGACCCGGCCGGCCAGTACGCGTGGGGTGCCTTCCGCCGCTTCATGATCGCGTGCCTGCGCGACTTCCACCCGGCCGACGCGTCACCCTCCGACCCGATGCCGGCCGTGGACGACCTCGTCGCCTTCGCCAAGGCATGGCGGCCGGACCTGATGATCTGGGACCCGTGCTGGCCGTCCGCCGCGGTGGCCGCGCGTGTCTCCGGAGCCGCCCACGCCCGTCTCATGTGGGGACTGGACTACTTCGCCTGGACCACCGAGACCCTTGCCGCCCGCCGTGAACTCCTCGGTACGGCGCTGGGGGAGAACCCCCTGGTCGAGGCCGTCAGGCCGGTGGCGGAACGCTTCGGCGTCGAGGTCGACGACGAACTGCTCCATGGACAGTGGACCATCGACCCGATACCCGAGCCCATGCGGCTGCCGACCCGCACCCGGACCGTGCCGATGCGCTGGACCCCGTTCACCGGCGCGGCACCGCTCCCCGACTGGCTGCGCACACCCCCCGAGCGGCCCCGCGTCGCTCTCTCCCTCGGGGTGTCGGTGCGGAAGTTCTTCAAGGACGGGGCGGACCGCATCGGCGCCCTCCTCGAAGCGGTGGCGGACCTCGACGCCGACATCGTCGCCACCCTCGACGACGAGCAGCTCGACGGACTCTCCCGCCTCCCCGCGAACGTCCGCACCGTCGACTACGTCCCGCTCAACCAGCTGCTGCCGACGACCACCGCACTCATCCACCACGGCGGTATCGGAACGTTCGCCGCGGCCGCGGCCTTCGGCGTCCCCCAGCTGATCAACGACGAGGAGAGCGAGTTCATCGTCGTCGACGACCACGGCGTGCACAGCACCTTCCGTGAGCGGCACATGGACGCCCCACCCACCTCCGCCTACGTCACGGCGCGCAACGCCGGACTCTCCCTCGACCGGCACGCCCAGTCCACCGACGAGATGCGCGAGCGGATCAGGCGCGTCCTGAGCGAGGAGTCCTTCCACGCCGGCGCCGCGAGCATCCACCACGACATGCTGGCCATGCCGAGCCCCCACGACCTCGTCCCCGTACTGGAGGGCCTCACCGCCCGTTTCACCCGGCGCGCCCGGAGCGGCGGCGGTGTCAGCAGCGCTTCGGGCGACTGAGCGGCAGCGACGGCGGGGCCGGTGCTCCACGCGGAACGGCACGGAGTGGGGCCACACCTAGACGGGTGGGCCCCCACCCATCAGCTACCCATTACCCCACCCCGTCCG
>NZ_JBHXPI010000025.1:0-53044 GCF_042718575.1 Streptomyces sp. NPDC058579 | reverse complement strand
GCACGGTCCTGTTGGTGGCCCACAGGTGCAGGTGGGCCCCCACTCCGTGCCTCTTCCCTTTCCCGCACCCGTTCCTGATCCCCATTCCGGCCCCGGTGCCGCACGGGCGGCGCCGGGGCCGAACCGGAAGCAGGAGCGGACGTCTACTCGAACAGCGGCGGGATGCCCTGCCCCATGCCGCCGTCCGCGTGCAGCACGGTCCCCGTGCTGAAGGTGGCGTCGAAAGCCAGGTACAGGACGGCCGACGCGATCTCCTCCGGCTCGGCGTGCCGGCCGAGCGGGGTGAGCTGCGCGCCTTCCTTCTCGTTGGCCGCCTTCTCCTCCTCCGTCATGTTCGCGTACCCCATCGTCGGGGTCAGCGTGAAGCCGGGGCTGACCGAGTTCACCCGGATCTTCCGGGGCAGCAGCTCGGCCGCGAACACCTTTGCGAAGCCCGCCACGGCAGCCTTCATGCCGGTGGCCACGCTGGTGCCGGGGTAGCCCTGGCCGACCAGGACAGCCGTCGTGAAGACGATCGAACCGCCGTCGTTGACCAGCGGAGCCAGCTGCTGCGTCGTGAAGAACGCACCCTTGGTGTTGATGTCGAAGGACCTGTCGAAGGCGGCCTCCGTCACCTCCTCCAGGGCGCCCAGCTCCGCGTACCCGACGTTCACGAAGAGGAAGTCGATCCGGCCGAGCTTCTCCCCGACGACTCCGCCCAGCGCGTTGATGTCGGCCATGCTGCCCGCGTCGGACCGCACCACGTGGACCGGACGGCCCGCCAGCTCCGTCCGCACCGCCTCGATGTTCTTCTCGTTGCGCCCGGTCAGGAGCACCTCCGCGCCACCGTCCAGGAGCGCCTTGACGACCGCGAGGCCGATGCCGTGCGTACCGCCCGTGACCACGGCCTTCTTACCTGCGTACTTCGCCATGAATTCGACCCGCTTTCGTCGTACTGGACCTCTGTGTCCGGCTGATGTCCCCGATCCTGCGCGCCCGCGCTCTCGCCACGCTGTCGTCCGCTGTCGCCGGGCTGTCGCCACGCTGTCGCCCGGAGGCCGCGCCCCAGCGGCTATCCTGATCATCATGCGTTTCGGGGTGCTCGGCTCACTGACCGTGCGGACGGCCGAGGGAGACCCCGTCCCGGTAACGGAAACGAAAGTCCGGGCGCTCCTTGCCGTCCTGCTCGTCCACGACCGCCGTCCCGTCCCCGCTCACCGCCTGGTCACCGACCTGTGGAGCACGGGCACCGGGAACGACCTCCCGCGGAACCCGGCCAACGCACTTCAGAACAAGATCTCGCGCCTCCGGCACGTCCTGGACGCGGCCGCGCCGGAAGGCCGCCGCCACCTCCTCCTGCGCCCCGGCGGCTATGTCCTCGACGTGCCTTCCGACGCCGTCGACGCCGCCCGCTTCCGCGCTCTCGCCGCCCGGGCGAAGACCGAGCCGACCCCTCGTACCAGGGCCGCGCTCCTCACCGACGCGCTCGCGCTCTGGCGCGGTCCCGCCTACGCGGACTTCCCCGACGCCCCGTTCTGCAGCGCCGCAGCCGCCGCGCTGGAGGAGGAACGTCTCGCCGCCGTCGAGGACCTCGCAGAGACCCGCCTCGCTCTCGGTGACCACGACGCCGTCGCCGCCGAGCTCGCCGAGAGCATCGCCCGCCACCCGCTGCGGGAACGCCTCCGCGCCGCCCACGTCCGCGCCCTCTACGGAGCCGGCCGCCCGACCGAGGCCCTCGACTCCTACGAGGAACTCCGGAACCGCCTCGCCGATGATCTGGGTCTCGACCCCGGACCGGCGCTCACCGCCCTCCACCAGGCGATCCTTCGCCACGACCCGGAGCTCGCGGCCCCCACGGTCTCCGTCGTCCCGCGGACCGCCGCCCCTGCCCCCTCACCGCCCACCCACCGAGCGCCCGGCTCGCCCCGCCGCGGCAACCTCCCTGCCCAGCACACCGACCTCATCGGCCGGAGCGAGGCTCTGACCGCCATCGGCTCCCTGCTCGGCAACCATCGTCTGGTCACGCTCACCGGCCCCGGTGGGGTCGGCAAGACCCGTCTGGCTCTTGCCGCGGCGACCGATCACGCAGGCGCCCGGCCCGACGGCGCCTGGCTCGTCGAACTCGCCGCGCTCGACGCGCCCGCGGGGCCGGACCCCGACCACACCGTCGCCCTCACCGCCCTCGCCGAAGCGATCACGACCACCCTCGGCATCCGCGACGACGCCTCCACCTCCGCCGCACCGCTCGACTGCCTCACCCGCACCCTCCGCGACCGAAGTCTCCTGCTCCTGCTCGACAACTGCGAGCACTTGACGGCTCCGGTCGCCCGACTCGCGGCCCACCTCCTGCGGGCCGCACCGGCCGTGCACATCCTGGCGACCGGGCAGGAACCACTGGGCCTCGCGGGCGAGCAGGTCTGGACCGTCCCCCCGCTGGACCTCCCGGAGATCGACCCCTGGCCCGCCACCAAGCCCCATCCCGACCCCGGGCCGAGGGCAGGCTCCCCCGGAGCCGACCGGGGCCTTCGAGCCACCGCCGACCCGGAGGTCGTCGAGCGGTCCAGCGCCGTCCGGCTCTTCGTCGCCTGCGCCACCGCCGCCGCCCAGGACTTCGCCCTCACCGCCGAGAACGCCACGGCCGTCGCCCTCATCTGCCGACGCCTCGACGGGATCCCCCTCGCCCTCGAACTCGCGGCCACCCGACTCAAGGTGCTCGGCGCCCCCGGCCTCCTCGACCGCCTCGACGATCGCTTCCGCCTCATCTCCGCCACCCGCCGGGACGCTCCCGTACGCCACCAGACGCTGCGCGCCATGATCGACTGGAGCTGGGAACTGCTCACGGCCTCCGAGCAGATCGTCCTGCGCCGCCTCGGCGTCCACGCCGACAGTTGCACGCTCGAGGCCGCAGAGGCCGTCTGCGCCGGTGACGGCGTCAAGGAGGAGGACGTCCTCGACCTTCTCGGCCGTCTGGTCGACCGCTCCCTCGTCGTCGTGACCGAGGGTCCGTACGGGCCCCGCTACCGGCTCCTCGAATCGGTGGCCGCGTACAGCCTCGAACGCCTCCGCGAAGCAGGCGAGTACGAGACCGTCGCCGGTCGTCACCTGCTCCACCACACCGCGGTGGCCGAACGTGCCCGCCCCCATCTGCGGGGGCACGGGCAACGCGACTGGTTGCGTCGGCTCGACCTGGAGAGCGCCAACTTCCGCAAGGCGGTCGAGAACACGGACGACCCCTCCACCACGCTCCGCCTCGTCAACGCGCTCGCCTGGTACTGGATCCTGCGTGGCCGGCTGAGGGAAGCGCGACGTTCCCTTCGGACCGCCCTCGCCGCGACCGAGAACTCCGCGACCGAGACCGCCGAGGCCGAGGCGACCGCAGCCGAGACGTCCGAGGCCGAGGCGACCGCAGCCGAGACCTCCGCGGCCGAGGCGACCCGCTCCCTCGCCAGGCTTCGCGCCGACGCCACCGCCTGGTGGACCTGTGTCACCCTCCTCCAGGGTGACGGGGACGACGGGCGGGCCCGCATCGACGCCGCGCTCGACCTCAAGAGTCGGCTCGACGACCCCCATGGCCTGGCCCACACCGAATGGCTCCTCGGCTTCGCCCTGCTCTCCACCGGAGACCTCGACTCCAGCGAGACGTTGATCCGCCGCTCCCTGGAGGGCTTCGCCGCCCGCGACGACACCTGGGGCACCGCCGCGGCCCTCGGCGTCGCGGCCACCCAGGCCCTCGTACGGGGCGACCTCACGGCTCTCCGTGCCGCGGGCGAGGAGAGCGCCCGCCTCTTCGCGGAGATCGACGACCGCTGGGGGCGCCTGCAGACGGTCCACCCCCTCGCCGCCCTCGCCGAGGCCGACGGCGCCTACGACAGAGCCCTGAGCCTCCATCAGGAGGGTCTGTGCATCGCGGAGGAGCTCGGCCTGTGGACCGAGGCATCCCACCGCCTCTCCGGTCTCGGCAGGATCGCTCTCCTCCGCGGGGACTTCGCCGGCGCCCGGGAGCTCCACGAGCGCGCCGCGCGCCTCTCCGCCGACCACTCCGACCGGCCCGGCGTCGCCCATGCCGAGATCGGCCTCGGCCTCGGTGCCCGCCGGGCGGGAGACCTCGACCAGGCCGAGACACACTTCCGCAGCGTTCTCGACTGGAGCCGTCAGGTCGTCTTCGAGACCGGCCGGGCCCTGGTGCTGGCCGAACTCGGCTTCATCGCCGAACTCCGCGGCGACGCCGCCACGGCCCGGGCCCTGCACATCGAGGGCCTCGTCGCCGCCCGAGCCACCGGCGACCCACGGGCTCTCGCCCTCGCCCTCGAAGGTCTGGCCGGGGTCCAGGCTCTCGTCGGCAGCCATGAGCACGCGGCCCTTCTTCTCGGCACCGCGGCGGCGACCCGCGCGGCCATGAAGGCCCCCCTCCCGCCCGCCGAGCGCGGCGACGTCGATCGTGTCACCGTCGCCGCCACCCGCGTCCTCGGCCCCGAAGCCTTCACCGCCGCCCACACCCGGGGTTCCCACCTGTCACCGGACGAGGCCCTCGCAGCCGGAGCTCTTGCCCCGCACATCTGAGGCGCCGGTGGTGCCACCGGCCGACAGGCCCGGTCCCACCCGGGGGGACACCGCCGCCAGGTTCCGGATTACCGGTCCATTACTGGTCGTTTGCACGGGGGTCGGTAGTTTTGCCGACGCTACTTGCGGTGGCCTCGCGAGACGCGTCCGTCATGCCATGTCGCATGCAGGTGTTCGCTGACGCGGATTCTCTCGAGGTCGGCTGGAACTGATCGGCGGATGGTCCGACCGGAGTTGCGGTCGCCCCCGTCCAGAAGCCGGCGCCCATTCCGTGCGGCAAGCGCGCAATTCCCGATCGGAGCATCACGATGATCAATGTCTTCCAGCCGAGCCTCGGCTCCGAAGAGCTCGCCGCGGTCGCGGCGGTGTTCGAGAGCAACTGGCTCGGACACGGCCCCCGTACCAAGGAATTCGAGGCCGCCTTCGCCGCGCACGTGGGGGTGGCGCCCGAGCAGATGATCTTCATCAACTCGGCCACCGCAGGGCTGTTCCTGAGCACCGAACTCCTCGGTCTCGGCCCCGGCGACGACGTGGTGCTCCCCTCCGCGAGCTTCGTCGCCGCCGGCAACGCCGTCGCCGCCACCGGTGCGCGTCCCGTCTTCTGCGACGTCGACCCGTATCTGCTCAACCCGACCGCCGAACACGTCGAACGGGCACTGACCCCGCGTACCAAGGCCGTTCTCCTCCTGCACTACGGCGGTCGGCCCGGCGATGTCGTCGCCATCGCCGAACTGTGCCGTGCCCGCGGCATCCGGCTCATCGAGGACGCGGCCTGCGCCGTCGCCTCCGCCGTCGACGGCGTACGGTGCGGCACCTTCGGCGACGTGGCGATGTGGAGCTTCGACTCCATGAAGGTCCTCGTGACCGGCGACGGCGGCATGCTGTACGTCCGTGACCCCGAACTCGCCCGCGCCGCAAGGACCATGGCCTACCACGGCCTGGAGCAGTCCAGCGGCTTCTCGGCGGCCAAGGTGTCCCACCGCTGGTGGGACCTGAACGTCAAGGGGTTCGGCCGCCGCGTCATCGGAAACGACGTGACCGCGGCCATCGGCAGCGTCCAGCTCCGCCGACTCCCCGAGTTCGTGGCGCGCCGCCGTGCCATCGCAGAGCAGTACGACCGCCTCCTCCAGGACGTCGAGGGCCTCCGCCTTCCGGCCGCGCTGCCGGCAGGACACGACTCGACGTACTACTTCCACTGGGTGCAGATGGACGCCGAGATCCGCGACGCCGTCGCCGCCGACCTCCTCGACAAGGGCGTCTACACCACCTTCCGCTACCCCCCGCTGCACAAGGTCCCGGCCTACGGCGACCCCGGCACCCATCTGCCCGGCACCGACCACGCCGCCGAGACCACCCTCCTGCTGCCCCTGCACCAGGGACTGGACGACACCGAGGTGAGCACCGTCGCCGACGAGCTGCGCAAGTCGGTCGAGCACCGTCGCGGCCGGCTCCCGCGCTGACCGGACGCGACCAGGAGAGGCAGTCACTCCCGTGCACATCGCCGAAACCGCGGTCCCCGGCGCCTACGTCGTCACCCCCGAACGGCACACCGACGAACGCGGCGACTTCTTCGAAGGACTGCGCACCGACCTCCTCGAAGCCACGACCGGGCACCCCTTCACCCCCCGCCAGATCAACTACTCCACATCGCGCCGCAACACCCTGCGCGGGATCCACGGCGTGGCCATCCCTCCGGGGCAGGCCAAGTACGTCACCTGCGTGCGCGGAGCGCTGCGCGACATCGTGGTGGATCTGAGAGTCGGCTCGCCGACCTTCGGCGCGTACGAGACCAATGTGCTCGACGCCGCGTCGGGCCGGGCCGTCTACGTACCGGAGGGTGTCGGCCACGGGTTCCTCACCCTCACCGACGACGCATGTATCTCGTACGTCCTGTCCACCGTGTACGTGCCCGGAACGCAGATCGACATCAACCCCTTGGACGCCGATCTCGCCCTGCCCTGGGGCTTCACCGAACACCCACTCATGTCCGCCAAGGACGCGACGGCCCCCGGCGTGCGGGAGGCCGAGGCCATGGGACTTCTGGCCTCCTGGCAGGGAGCCGGCCGAGACACACATTCCTCTGTTTCAAGGAAGGCACTGCCATGAAGGCTCTGGTGCTGTCGGGCGGGGCAGGTACCCGCCTGCGCCCGTTCAGCTATTCGATGCCGAAACAGCTCATCCCGATCGTCAACAAGCCGGTCCTCGAATACGCGATGGAGAACATCGCCGCCCTGGGCGTCACCGAGGTCGCGGTGATAGTCGGCGACCGGGCCGCGCAGATCACCGAAGCCCTCGGTGACGGGTCCCGCTTCGGCGTCCGCATCACCCCCATCCACCAGGACAAGCCGCGCGGTCTCGCCCACTGCGTCGAGCTGGCGCGCCCGTTCCTCGGTGAGGACGACTTCGTCATGTACCTCGGGGACAACATGCTTCCCGACGGCATCGCCGACATCGCCGAGGAGTTCCGGGCCGGCCGTCCGGCAGCCCAGATCGTCGTCGCCAAGGTGCCCGACCCCCGTGCCTTCGGTGTCGCCGAACTCGACGCCGAGGGCGCCGTGGTCGCGCTCGCGGAGAAGCCGAGCGCGCCGCGCAGCGACCTCGCCCTGATCGGCGTGTACTTCTTCACCAGCGCCATCCACGAGGCCGTCCTCGCCATCGAGCCCAGCGCCCGGGGCGAGTTGGAGATCACCGACGCCATCCAGTGGCTGGTGACCCACGGCCACGCGGTGAAGGCAGGCGAGTACAGCGGGTACTGGAAGGACACCGGCCAGGCGGACGACGTCCTGGAGTGCAACCGGCACCTCCTGGGCGGGCTGAGCAGCCGCGTCGAGGGAGACGTCGACGCGACCAGCGAGCTCATCGGCCCGGTCGTCATCGAGCCCGGCGCCCGCGTGGTGCGCTCGCGGATCGTCGGCCCGGTCGTGATCGGCGCCGGCACGGTGGTGGAGGACTGCCGGATCGGACCGGACACCTCGATCGCCCGTGACTGCGTCCTGCGCGCCACCCAGCTCACCGACTCCATCGTGATGGCCGGCGCCTCGATCACCCAGGTCCCCGGGCTGCACGGTTCCCTCATCGGCCGCTCCGCCAACATCGGGCCGAGCGACCACGCCGAGGCCCACCACCGGCTCGTGGTCGGAGACCACACTCATGTGGAGGTGGCCGCGTGAAGGTGCTCGTCACCGGAGGGGCCGGCTTCATCGGCTCCCACTACGTCCGGACCATGCTGGCCGGCGGCTACCCGGGATACGAACAGGCCCGCGTCACCGTCCTCGACAAGCTCACCTACGCCGGTAACCGCGACAACATCCCGCTGGGACACCCCCGCCTCGACCTGATCGAGGGCGACGTCTGCGACCGAGCCCTGCTCCTCGACGTGCTGCCCGGTCACGACGCCGTCGTCCACTTCGCCGCCGAGTCGCACGTCGACCGCTCTCTCTCCCTCGCCGACGCCTTCGTCCGCACGAACGTCCTCGGCACCCAGACCCTCCTCGACGCCTGCCTCGCCTCGCGGGTGAGCCGAGTCGTGCACGTCTCCACCGACGAGGTGTACGGCTCCATCGCCGAAGGCTCGTGGACGGAGGAGTGGCCGCTGCTGCCCAACTCCCCGTACGCCGCCTCGAAGGCCGCCTCCGACCTGATCGCCCGCTCCTACTGGCGCACGCACGGCCTCGAGGTGTCGATCACACGCTGCTCCAACAACTTCGGCCCCCACCAGCACCCCGAGAAGCTCATCCCGTTGTTCATCACCCAGCTCCTGGAGGGCGGGCAGGTCCCGCTGTACGGCGACGGGCTCAACGTACGGGAATGGCTGCACGTCGACGACCACTCGCGGGCCATCCAGCTGGTCCTCACCAAGGGACGCGCCGGCGAGATCTACAACGTGGGCGGCGGCAACGAGCAGACCAACCTGGCCGTCACCGAGCGGCTCCTGGAGCTGTGCGGGGCGGACCGGTCGAGCATCCGCCACGTCGAGGACCGCAAGGGCCACGACCAGCGGTACGCGCTCGACGAGACCAAGATCCGCGAAGAGCTGGGATACGAACCGGAGATCGATTTCGACGCGGGCCTGGCGGAGACCGTCGCCTGGTACCGGGACAACGGGCAGTGGTGGAAAGCGTCCAAGGAGCGAGACCGTGGCTGACGAGCAACCGATGACCGACCACAAGGCGCTGGTCCTGGACGAGGTCCGCAAGTACCACCTCGACCAGCAGAACACCGACGGGTTCGTGCCCGGCGTCACGGAGATCTGGCCGTCGGGCGCCGTCCTGGACGCCGACGACCGGGTGGCACTCGTCGAGGCCGCCCTCGACCTGCGGATCGCGGCCGGACCGAGCTCCCGCAGGTTCGAGTCGGCCTTCGCCCGCCGGCTGCGCCGCCGCAAGGCCCACCTGACGAACTCGGGCTCCTCCGCCAACCTGCTGGCGCTGTCCGCGTACACCTCCCACCTCTTCGAGGACCGCCGGCTGCGGCCGGGCGACGAGGTGATCACCGTCGCGGCGGGCTTCCCGACGACCGTGAACCCGATCGTGCAGAACGGCCTCATCCCCGTCTTCGTCGACGTGGAACTGGGCACCTACAACACCACGGCCGACCGGGTCGCGGCAGCCATCGGTCCCAAGACCCGCGCCATCATGATCGCCCACGCCCTCGGCAACCCCTTCGAGGCCGCGGAGATAGCCCAACTCGCCGCCGAACACGATCTGTTCTTCATCGAGGACAACTGCGACGGCGTGGGCTCCACCTACCAGGGGCAACTCACCGGCACCTTCGGCCACGTCACGACCGTCAGCTTCTATCCCGCCCACCACCTCACCATGGGCGAAGGCGGATGCGTCCTGACCTCCGACCTGAAACTCGCCCGGATCGTCGAGTCACTGCGTGACTGGGGCCGGGACTGCTGGTGCGAGCCGGGCAAGAACAACACCTGCCTCAAGCGCTTCCAGTACCAGATGGGGACGCTCCCGGAAGGCTACGACCACAAGTACATCTTCTCCCACGTCGGCTACAACCTGAAGGCCACCGACCTCCAAGCCGCCCTGGGTCTCACCCAGTTGGACAAGCTCGACGGGTTCATCGAGGCCCGCAAGCGCAACTGGCGACAGCTCCGCGAGGGGCTCGACGGCGTCCCCCACCTGCTGCTGCCCGAACCCACCCCGGGCAGCGACCCCAGCTGGTTCGGTTTCGTGATCACCGTGGACTCCGACGCCCCCTTCAGCCGCGCCGAGCTGGTCCACCACCTCGAAGAACGCAAGATCGGCACGCGCCGGCTCTTCGCCGGAAACCTCACGCGCCACCCCGCCTACCTGGACCGCCCCCACCGGGTCGTCGGTGACCTCGTCAACTCCGACATCGTCACCGAGAACACCTTCTGGATCGGGGTCTATCCGGGGCTCTCCGAGCCGATGCTCGACTACGTGATCGCCACGGTCAAGGAGTTCGTGGAGGCCCGCGCATGACCGGCCCGTCACCTCTGACTCGGCGTCATGACGAGGGAACAGCAGTCAGGTTGGCCCGCTCCGCAGCCGCCGTCGGCGAAGGCTCCATGCTCCGCACCGCGGACTTCGACGACTGGCTCGAAAGCCGCCGGAGGGCCCACCACTTCCGGGTGGAGCGCATCGCCTTCGCGGACCTGGACGGCTGGTCGTTCCAGCCCGGCACTGGCAACCTGGGCCACCACAGCGGACGGTTCTTCACCGTCGAAGGGCTCTCCGTCCACACGGACACCGGCCCCTACCGGCACTGGCAGCAGCCGATCATCAAACAGCCCGAGGTCGGCATCCTGGGAATCCTGGCCAAGGAGTTCGACGGAGTCCTGCACTTCCTCATGCAGGCCAAGATGGAGCCGGGCAATCGCAACCTGCTCCAGCTCTCCCCGACCGTTCAGGCCACTCGTAGCAACTACACCAAGGTGCACCGCGGTGCGGACGTGAAGTACCTCGACCACTTCACGACCTCCGGCCGCGGACGGGTCCTCGCCGACGTCCTCCAGTCCGAGCACGGTGCGTGGTTCTTCCGCAAGGCCAACCGGAACATGCTCGTCGAGACCGACGAGGACGTCCCGCTCGACGAGGACTTCTGCTGGCTGACGCTCGGTCAGATCGGCGAACTCCTGCGCCGTGACAACGTGGTGAACATGGACGCCCGTACCGTCCTCGCCTGTGCCCCCGTCTCGACCGGCGAACCGGACGCGCTCCTGTCGGACACGGCCCTCCACTCCTGGTTCACGGCCCGGCGCTCCGAGCCCGACGTGCGCGCCGAGCGCATCCCGCTCGACCAGGTCAGGGACTGGGTACGCGGCGAGTGGTCCATCGACCACGCCAAGGGCCGGTACTTCCGCGTGGTCGCGGTCGCCGTCGAAGCCGGCAACCGGGAGGTACGAGGCTGGTCGCAGCCGCTCTTCGAGCCCTGCGGCACCGGCACCACCGCCTTCGTGACCCGGCGCCTCGGGGGCGTGCCCCACCTCCTGGTGCACGCCAAACTCGAAGGCGGCTTCCTCGACCGGATCGAGCTGGCCCCCACTGTCCAGTACACCGCCTCCAACCACGCGGACCGCACCGGCGAGGACCGCCCGCCCTTCCTGGACCTCGTCCTGTCGGCGGATCCGGCACGCGTGCGGTACGACGCGCTCCACTCCGAGGAGGGCGGCCGCTTCCTCAACGCGGAGAGCCGCTACCTCTTCGTGGACGCCGACGAGAGCCAAGCCCCCCTGGACGCCCCACCCGGGTACGCCTGGGTGACCCCCGGCCAGCTGCGGTGGCTGGGGGGACACAGCCACTACGTGAACGTCCAGGCACGCACCCTGCTCTCGCTCCTCAACACCGGTGCGGTGCGACTGTGACGCCACCACCCGTCAGGATGGCCGTACTCGGCTGCGCCGACTTCGCCCGGCGGCGCATGCTGCCGGCGTTCGCCGCCTGCGACGGCCTGGCCCTGTCGGCGGTGGCCAGCCGCGATCACGCCAAGGCCCGCGCGCTGGCCGACGACTACGGCTGCCGGGCCCTCCACGGGTACACCGCCGCGCTGGAGGACGACGACATCGAAGCGGTGTACATTCCGCTGCCCGCCGCCCTCCACGCCGACTGGATCCGAGCCTCCCTGCTCGCCGGCAAACACGTCCTGGCGGAGAAACCCCTCGCCACGACCCCCGACGAGACCGCCGAACTCCTCGACCTCGCCCGCTCCAAAGGACTTGCCCTGGTCGAGAACGTCCTGTTCCCGCACCACTCCCAGCACACCAGGGCCCGCGAACTCGTCCGGTCCGGCGCCATCGGGGAACTCCGCTTCTTCCAGGCCGCGTTCACGGTCCCTCGGCGCCCGGGCGACGACATCCGCTACCGCGCCGACCTCGGCGGCGGAGCGCTGTGGGACGTGGGTGTCTACCCGGTCCGGGCCGCCCTGTTCGCGCTCGGCGAGGACCTGAGCGTCGCCGGCGCCGTCGCCGTACGGGACGCCGAGCGCGATGTCGACACCGGGGGGACGGCCCTGCTCCACACCCCTTCGGGGGTTAGTGGTCAGCTCGCCTTCGGTCTCGATGACGCCTACCGCAGCGTGTACACGTACACGGGGACCGAGGGCCGACTGACCGTCGAACCGGCCTTCACCCCACCGGCCGACCACGTTCCGGTGCTGCGTCTGGAGCGCGGAGGCGAGGTCACCGAGGTACCGCTGGCCGCCGAGGACCAGGTCGCCCGGGCCGTCGCGGCGTTCGTGGCCGTCGTGCGCGGTGGTGTGGAGCCCGACGGGATCGTGCTCCGACAGGCGGCCTTGCTGGACGCGATCGCCACCGAGACGGCTGTCACGGCAAAGTCCTGACCTGGCGCGCTGTGGACTGGGAGACTTCCGGCATGTCGAATGATCTTTTGGTGGGGAAGGTCGTCCTGATCACGGGGGCGAGCAGCGGTATCGGCGCGGCGACGGCACAGACCTGTGCCCAGGAGGGCGCGACGGTCGTCCTGGCCGCGCGCCGGGAGGAACGGCTGGCGGCGCTCACCGAGGAGCTGCGGGCCAAGGGCGCCCGGGCGTCGTATGTCGTCGCCGACGTCACCGTCGCCGAAGACGCCAAGAGGGCGGTCGACTTCACGACCGCCGAGTACGGACGCCTTGACGGGGCGTTCAACAACGCGGGCATAGGCGGGGACCGTACCCCGCTGCACCTGATGTCGGACGACGTCTACGACTCGATCATGGACACCAACGTACGAGGGGTGTTCAACTGCCTCCGCCACGAGCTCGCGGCGATGCTGGAGTGCGGTGGCGGCGCGATCGTGAACAACAGCAGCGTGGGCGGGCTGGTCGCGATCCCCACGGCAGCCCCGTACGTCGCCTCCAAGCACGCGGTGATCGGCCTGACCCGGGCGGCCGCGGACGAGTACGCCCACCAGGGCATCCGGGTGAACGCGGTGGCGCCCGGCACCACCCGCAGCGAGATCACCCGCGACTGGTTCGGACGCAACCCGGGCCTCGAGGAGCTCGCGAACTCGCTGACCCCGCAGGGGCGGACGGCCGAGCCGGAGGAGATCGCACAGGCCGTCGCGTGGCTGCTCAGCGACCGCTGTCCCTTCCTGACCGGCACGGTGATGCCCGTCGACGGAGGATTCGTCAACAGGTGACCGCGGACGCGTGGGCGGGTGGGGATGCGCCCCCACCCGCCCAAGCGCCGTCCTGGTGACCGGCGTTGACGCCGTCCGTCACTCGGCGGGGCCGCGGAGGACGGCGGAGAAGGCGAGCTCCGCGCCCTGCGTCCCCTCGACCGCGAGGGCGAAGCGGCCCGGCTCGCCGGGCAGCGTCCTGGCCTCCAGCAGGCAGGGCCGGACGAAGTCCACGTACCGGAAGAAGCGTGTGGCGATGTCGTCGGTTCGTAACGCGCGGGGGCCCAGAGCCGCGAAGGCGGCCTGATCGGCCGCTTCGAGAAGGACGAGGCCGGGCACGTGGTCCACGGGGTGGTCGAACAGGATCGTGTCGGTCACGTCGTTGCGCAGGTGCCAGCGGTGGGCTTCGCCGGTGGGGGAGAGGAGCACCTCGGTGGTGCGCACCCGCCCCACCCGCGCGGGATCCACGGCCTCGGGAAGGTCCCAGAGCCCCCAGTCCCCCGGCATCCGGTCCCCTCTGAGGCGGCGGTAGACCTGGGGAGGTATCCAGCCGAACTCCGAGTCGGCCCGGGCTACCATGGCGCCCTTGTGACGAAGGTGGAAGCGCATCCGCAGGTGCCGCCTGGCCCGCCCGGCTTCTCCGGCGGGGGAGACCTCGACGTCGACGTTCAGGTGGACCGGCTCTCCGCCCGCCAAGGGGAAGGGGTTGGCCACGGTGATGTCGAGGAAGCGTAGAACGGTCTGATGGTCGAGTGGCACGCCGTACTCGGCATGGGCGGTGACGAGCCCGCTCTGCCTGATGGTCTGGGCGAGAACGCGCGGATCGTACGGGCGTGTTCCGGTGACGGCCGGCCAGCGGACGTCCAGGACCAGGGAGTGATCCCCGGTGCGTCTCCAATCGGTCACCAGTATCGATTCAGGGACTGTGAGATGGGTGTAGCGGCCCAGGACTGGTACATGGGCAACAGAAACTGCGGGCAAGGCCCCCCCCTTGGGTCTGTCCGAAGAACGCTGTCGTGTGCTGCAGCTGTAAAGTACCGGCCCGCCGTTCGGTTTTGCGGGCTTCGGTCAATGTGAGTTCAAGCACAGGCAAAGAGACTGTCAAAGGAGTCAGTGCGTGGCAAGGCAGGAGCGGGCGATCCGCACCCGCAGGGCGATCCTCGAGACCGCCGCGGAGATGTTCAACGAACTCGGATACGACGCCACGACCATCGGCGGGCTCATCGAGCGTGTCCAACTCACCCGGGGCGGGCTGTACTTCCACTTCACCTCCAAGGAGCAGCTGGCCCGGGCCGTCCTGGACGAGGCGGTGACGACCGAGGGCGTCGCCCCGCAACAGTTCAAGCTGCAGGAATGGGTGGACCTGGGCCTGCTGCTGGCCCACCGTCTGCCCAAGGAACCCCTGCTCAGCGCCTCGGTACGGCTCGCGGTCGACCCCAAGGCCCGCAGCCTCTTCGGAACCCGCTGGCCCGACTGGATCACGCTGAGCACCGGACTGCTCGTCGAGGCGCGGGAGTGCGGGGAACTGCTGCCCCATGTCGACCCGGGCGAGGTCGCCCGGCTCTTCGTCGGCGCGTGGACGGGCGTCCAACTGGTCACCGAGGCGCTCCCGGACGGCGATCTTCCGAAGGAGATCTCCGCTCTGTACGCGATGGTCCTGCCCAATGTGGCGTCCGCCGGCGTCCTGGCGAAGCTGGAGACCTCCACCTACCGTGCCGAGCGCCTGCTCGCCGCCGCCCGCGCGACCGAGCGGGTCCCCGGCTGAGCGCTCCCTCGTCGACGTAACCTGCACCCTGTACTGTTTCCGACCGTCTCGGCTCCCGGTCTCGGGAGCCGGACCGGCGCCCACCCCTGGGCCCTGCCCGTCGTACGCCAAGAACATGCAGGTCAGGTCGGCTTGACGAGTGTTCCCGCGTGAGGACTCTCATCCCGTCGCATCGGCCCCGGTTCGTCAAAAGCGGACCAGCGTCCTGTTTTTGGCTCGCCTCGGCCGGGGCCCCGGGGTTCGGATTCCGGACTGTCACACACCATGGGGGAACCTTGAATCGCCACGCTCCGCCTCATGCCCGCCCGCGAGACGACGTCCTGACCGTTCCCGCTCTCGACGCGGGCCTGGGCGAGATGTTGTTCGGCGCACTGCCCAGGGCCGAACAGCGGCGCAAGGCCGGGTGGTACGTGCGTGGTCTGCTCGCGCAGCCGGGCCGCAAGACGCTGCGTAACATCGCCCGGCAGTTCGGCGGGGACGCCGCGCAGCAGAGCGTGCACCACTTCATCAGCGCCTCCCCCTGGGACTGGATGCCCGTCCGCCACGCCCTGGCCGAGCACGTGCACCGCACGCTCGCCCCCGAGGCGTGGGTGATCAGGCCGACGGTGATCCCCAAGGCAGGGCCCCACTCGATCGGCGCGGACCCGCAGGGGCCGGGACTCTACGGGCAGCAGGCGGTCGGCGTGTGGCTGGCCGGGAGCCGGTACGCCGTCCCGATCGACTGGCGGCTGCGGCTGTCCGGGCGCTGGCTGGAGGAACCGCTACGGCAGCGGGCCGGCATACCCCCCGGCGCTGCCTCCGGAACGCTGGAGGAGTTCCTGGGCGAGGCCGTCACCGGTCTGCGGAGGTTCGCCGGTATGCCGGACGGCCCGGCCGTCGTGGACGCCGAAGGCATCGACGGGGCCGCGCTCGCCGCCCGACTCGCCCACGGGGACGGCACCTTCCTCGTACGGATCGACGTGGGCACCCCCCTGCACCTCAACCGGGCGAAGTTGCCCCGGTTCGGCGATCGGGACAGGACCGCGGCGGAGCTGGCCGCCGCGCTGCCCCGGCTGCGGCGGCGGGTCGACGCGGCAGGCGGGCCGACGACGGTGGTGGCCATACCCGTCGCCCAGCCCCGAGCGCGCGGCAAGGGGTTGCTGCTGGTGGGGGAGTGGCGCAACGGGCCGGTCGGGAGCGGGCTGTGGCTGACGAACGCCGACCCGGCGGAGTCGTCGACGCTGCTGCGCCTCATGCGCCTCCCGGCCGTCGTCACGCGCGACTTCGCGGACGTCTCCGTCCAGGTCGGGGTCACCGACTTCGCGGGCCGGTCCTTCCCCGGCTGGCACCGGCACATCACGCTCGCCTCCGTCGCCCATCAGGTCGCCGCCGCCTCGCGTGCGTACGGTGGTGACGTGGAGTGACAGGACTACCGTCCGGTAATTTGACACTCTCTTTGAATTCGTGAGGACCGCTGGCCCGAGTGGTCCTTAGTGTCGGCAGTGACACCGCAGCAGCAGACCGATACAGGCGGCCACATGCCGGAAACGGGAGCGTGCACCGTGCAGTTCAATCTCATCGGCCCCTTCGAGATCGTGACCGATGACGACCGGTCCCATGAGCCCGGAGCGCCGAAGATCTGTCAGATGCTCGCCGTACTGGCCCTCCAGCCCGGCGCGGCCGTGGCCACCGACACCCTGGTCAGGGAGCTCTGGGGGGACCGGGCGCCGGCGGGCGCGGTGAGGACCCTGCAGACGCACGTCTACCACGCCCGCCGACTGCTCAAGGATCTGCTCCCCTCCGCCGGTGAGCTGCTGGCGACCCGGTCGCCCGGCTACCTGCTCGACATCGATGAAGGCCAGGTCGACGCCCTGGTCTTTGAACAGCTGGTGCGCAAGGCCCAGTTGGCTCTCACGGACGGGAGGCCCGAACGCGCGGCGGAGCTCCTCGCCGACGTCCAACGGCTGTGGCGCGGCCCCGTGCTGTGCAACCTCCCGGTCAACGCGGTGCTGACCGGGCGCGTCGCGCACCTCGAAGAACTCCGCATTCACGCACTGGAGTTGCGGGTCGTGACCGAGCTGCGTCTCGGCCGCTCCCGCGAGTTCCTTCCCGAACTGCGCGCCCTCGTCAACGACCACCCACTGCACGAGTGGTTCCACGGCCAGCTCATCTCCGCCCTGCACCGGGCCGGCCGCCGCGGCGAGGCCCTGCAGGCCTACCAGAGCCTGTACCGCATCCTCAAGAGCGAACTGGGCCTGGAGCCCTCCGCGGAACTCCAGCACCTACAGTCCGAGATCCTCCACGCCCACATCCCCGACCCACGCCACCCCCCACACCGACACACCGACGGCCACCCGCCACGCAAGCTGACGAGCAGCACCCCTGGGTGGTGAGACGACGGGGTCCCGGTGCGGCGGGCGGGGACGGGGCCTTCCGGGAGGCGGCCTCGGCGCGGCGGGTGGGGTCGGTGCGTGGAGGGTGCGCACGAAGCTTGAGGGTGTGACACGCAACAGGGCGGAGCTACGTCGCGGCCCGTACTGAGTCGGTCAGCCGGCGAAGCCCGGGACCACCAGGCCGGACTCGTAGGCGATCACCACCGCATGGGTCCGGTTCTGCGCGCCGAGCTTGGTCAGCACATTCCCGACGTGCGTCTTGACCGTCTCCAGGCTCACCGTGAGGGACTCCGCGATCTCCGGATTGGAGAGCCCGGTGGCCATCAGGCGCAGCACCTCCTCCTCCCGGCCGGTGAGGGCGGCCCGCGGCAGGGCCTCTGCGGAGCCCAGCGGGCGGGCGGCCACCATGCGGCCCAGTGCGGCCGGGAAGAGCACCGCTTCGCCCGCCGCCACCACCCGGACCGCCTCGGCGATCTGGCGGACCGGGAGGCGCTTGAGGACGAAGCCGCTGGCGCCCGCACTGAGGGCGGCGGTGACGTAGCCGTCGTTCTCGAAGGTGGTGATCACCACGACCTTCGGCGGTTCGGCTGCTTCGGCCGCTTCGGCAAGGAGCCGGCGGGTGGCATCGATCCCGTTGAGACGCGGCATCCGGACGTCCATCAGGACCACGTCCGGGCGCAGGATCCTCGCCCGTTCGACCGCCTCGACCCCGTCTGCGGCCTCGCCGACCACCGTGATCCCCGGCTGCGCGGCGAGCAGCAGGCGCAGGCCGCTGCGGGTGACCTCGTCGTCGTCCGCGATCAGGAGGGTGACGCAGGGGCTGATGGAGGAAGGGCTGGTTAGGGAAGGGCCGGTGACGGAAGGCCCGGTGACGGAAAGTAGGGCCGTACCGTCGCAGTCCCCGTCGCCGTCTCCCGCGTCGGCTCCGCTCACGCCGACACCTGTGCCGGCAGCCGGCAGGCCAGCCGCCAGTGCTGCGTCCCGTCCGGGCCGGACTCGAACTCACCGTGCAGCAGCTTGACGCGCTCGGCCAGTCCGGGCAGACCGTGGCCGGAGGTCGGGAAGGTATCCGGGCCAGGGCCCGTCCGTACCCCGGTCCGGTTGACCACCGTGAGATCCAGTCCGTCCGGCCCGGCCGCCACCCGGACCTCGATCGGGCCGCCCGCCCCGTGGCGCAGCGCGTTCGTCAGCCCCTCCTGGAGAATCCGGTACGCCGCCCGGGAGAGCGTCCCCTGCACCTGCGCCAGAGCGCCCGACAACTCCGGTTCCACCACCGCCCCCGCGTGCCGCAGGCGGTCGACCAGCTCGGGGAGGTCGGCCAGGGTCCGGGTCGGCGCCGTCCCCGACTGTTCCTCGCGCAGCACTCCGAGCACGTAGTCCAGGTCCTCCAGCGCGGCCCGTGTCGACTCCTCGATGCTGCGCATGGCGGCCCGCGCCGCCGCCGGGTCGGCGGAGAGCACCTCGCCGGCCACCGCCGCCTGGATGGTGGCCGCCGTCAATGTGTGCCCGATCGAATCGTGCAACTCGTGGGCGATTCGGTTGCGTTCGGCCAGCAGCAGTTCCCGTTCGGCAGCCAGCGCGAGCCGTTCGGCTGCCGACGGTCCCAACAGCCGTGGCGCCGACCACCGCAGGGTCTTCGTCACCATTACGCAGACGGCCGCCGCCAGCAGGATGCACACGGCCGCCACCACCCAGCTGCTCCACCCGCCCGACACCCGGACCGACGTGCCGAACAGACTCGCCCGCGCCTCGCCGCCGAGCCAGTTCCCCGGCAGGGAGAGGCCCATGATGAACAGCACCCCGCTCGCCAGCGCCCCCGCCCACCCGACGGCCACGTGCAGCACCAGCCAGAGCGGCGTCCGCCAGCGGTTGGGGCCGGGGGAACCTGAAGTCCGGCGACCGGCCGCCGGATTCGGCAGCGGCACCCGCAGCAGCCGGCGGGCGGACACGACCAGCGCCCGCCGTACAGGGCGCGCCAGTCCGGCCACGCCGACCAGTACCGCCCAGACCAGCAGGACCAGGACGAGCTGCACGCTCTCGGGAGCGGATCGCCACGACAGCGCCGGCAACAGGGCGAAAGGCAGCAGCGGAAGGCTCGCCAGAGCGCCGCAATAGGCGAACAGCACACCCGAATACGTGGAGCCGCGCAGCAGCGGCCGAATTCCCCTGATCATGGTCGCCAGTATCGCCGGGCAGCCCACCGGCAGCCTCCCCCGATCGGGGGAGCGATTTCTCCCGCCTTCCCGCGATGCGGTCAGAGGGCCCCGGAAACCAGGATTCGTGCTCCGACCGAACGATTCCCCAGGAGTTGACTCATGCGAGCTGAGACCCGGCAGGACCTTCCTTCCCCGACCTCGACCCGGCAGCAGCAGGGCGCCGGGCGGCGACGAGCAGTGTCGGCCGCGGCCGCGCTGGTCGTCGGCGTCATGACGACGGGCGTCCTCGCCCTGCCCAGCGCCAACGCCTCCGATTCAGCCGCCCCCGCCGCTGCCAGGCCGGACGCCGTCCAGCGGTCCCTGAACGTGCTGGTGCGCGACGACGGGATGCCCGCCGCGCTGGCGAGCGTCCAGGACCGTGACGGCCGCAACCGCACGTACACGGCAGGAGTCGGCGACCTGGCCACAGGCTCGAAGGTGCCGAGGGACGGCCAGGTAAGGATCGGCAGCAACACCAAGACCTTCGTCGCGGTGGTGGTCCTGCAGCTGGTAGCCGAAGGGAAGATCGGCCTCGACACCATGGTGGACGACTACCTGCCCGGGCTCGTCCGCGGGGAGGGGATCGACGGACGCCACATCAAGGTCCGCCAGCTCCTCCAGCACACCAGCGGACTCCCCGACTACGGCGTCCACGTCGACGACGACGAGATCAGGAACCGGTACGTCGAACCCCGCGACCTGCTCGACATCGCCCTCCAGCACCCGGCCGACGCGGCTCCGGGGAAGACATGGGGATACAGCAACACCAACTACGTCCTGGCCGGCCTGATCGTCCAGAAGGTCACTGGCCGCCCCCTGGCCGAGGAGATCGACCGGCGCATCATCAAGCGCATAGGGCTGCGCCACACCTACTTCCCCGCCCCCGGAGAGATGACCATCCGGGAGCCGCACCCCCGGGGCTACCACCGCAACCCGGCGGACGGACCGCTGCGCGACTTCACGGAGATGGACCCCTCCTTCGGCTGGGCCGCAGGCCAGTTGATCTCCACCAACTCCGACCTCAACCGCTTCTTCACCGCCCTCCTCACCGGTCGCCTCCTCCCGGCGGCCCAGCTCGCCGAGATGCGCACGACGGTTCCTGTCGGGACCTCAGGACTCAAGTACGGGCTGGGACTCACGAGCAGGCCGCTGTCGTGCGGCGGCGTCTACTGGGGCCACGGCGGCGACATCGCGGGCTACGAGACCCGGGGCGGCGCAACCGACGACGGTCGCGCAGCCAACGTAGCGGTCACGAGCATCCCCACGGACGATGCGGCCGCACAGCACGTGAAGGACGCCGTGGACAGGGCTCTGTGCGGATGAACCAGGCACCTGTCGACCCGATTCCTCAGGAGTTGACTCATGCGTGATCAGACAGGCCGGTGGCAGGGCACGCGGCGACGAACCCTGCCCGCCGCAGCCGCGGTGGCCATCGGCGTCATGACACTGGGCGCCGTAGCCCCGCCCTCCGCCGCTGCCAGGCCGGACGCCGTCCAGCGGGCCCTGAACGTGCTGGTGCGCGACGACGGCATCCCCGCCGCGCTGGCGAGCGTCCAGAACCATGACGGCCGCACCCGCACCTACACGGCAGGAGTCGGCGACCTGGCCACAGGCTCGAAGGTGCCCAGGGACGGCCAGGTAAGGATCGGCAGCAACACCAAGACCTTCGTCGCGGTGGTGGTCCTGCAGCTGGTCGCCGAAGGAAAGATCGGCCTCGAGACGATGGTGGACACCTACCTGCCCAACCTCATCCGCGGAGACGGGATCGACGGACGCCACATCAAGGTCCGCCAGCTCCTCCAACACACGAGCGGACTCCCCAACTACAGCAACTACCTAGGGGACGACGTGCGGTACTACGCCCCCCGCGAACTGCTCGACACAGCCCTCCAACACCCGGCCGACTTCGCCCCCGGGAAGAGCTGGAAGTACAGCAACACCAACTACGTGCTCGCCGGCCTGATCGTCCAGAAGGTCACCGGCCGCCCCCTGGCCGAGGAGATCGACCGGCGCATCATCAACCGCATCGGACTGCACCACACCTACTTCCCGACGCCCGGAGAGATGACAATCCGAGGGCCGCACCCCCACGGATACCTCCGCAACCCGGCGAACGGACCGCTGCGCGACATCACGGAGATCGACCCCTCCTGGGGCTGGGCCGCAGGCCAGTTGATCTCCACCAACTCCGACCTCACCCGCTTCTTCACCGCACTCCTGGCGGGCCATCTCCTGCCCTCGGCCCAGCTCGCCCAGATGCGCTCCACCGTCCCAGCCGAAGCGACCTTCGGCCCCGGAGCCCGCTACGGACTTGGACTAGTCAGCAGGCCGCTGCCGTGCGGCGGTCTCTCCTGGGGCCACGGCGGCAGCTTCCCGGGCTACGAGACCCGAGGCGGCGCCACCGACGACGGCCGCGCCACCAACGTCACGGTCACCATGCAACTCACCGACGAGACCGCCCGGAAAAGCCTCGAACACACCGTGGACACCGCCCTCTGCCACTGAACCCCACCGGAGGCGTCCCGTAAAAACGACCGGTGGGCCCGACACGACGCCGGGCCCACCGGCCTCACCACGACACGAGCGCACCACGGACTCTTACAGCCAGTCGCGCTTCTTGAAGATGAGGTACAGGCTGACGCAGACGACCGCCATCAGCAGGATCGCGAAGGGGTAGCCGGCTGCCCACTTCAGCTCCGGCATGGTCTCGAAGTTCATGCCGTAGATGGTTCCCACGAGTGTGGGTGCGAAGAGGATGGCGGCCCACGAGGAGATCTTCTTGAAGTCGTCACCCTTGGGGCGTTGACCTGCGGAAATCGGTCGATGAGGCACTGTGACCTGCGATGGTGCGTGTTTCAGGTGCCTTCATCGTGCTGCCCACTTAGGCAGTCGATTCTCCCCAGGCGCTCCCCAACGGAGATTCATTCTCCCCAGGTTCTCCCCAGCGAGCGCCGCTTAGGGAGAGGGATCGTCCGGGTAAAGACGGGCCTTCCGGTGGACGATGTGGCTACGCGTCGTCGTGTCGTGACCGTTCACATGTCGGAGCCGACACCACCCGATGGGACGGGTCCTCCATTTCGGCGCAGCGCCCATTCGTGTCGATGCCAGGTATCGGCCCATCGGGGTCCGATCATGTGCGGGTCGGCGTGTTCGATCCTGATGGGTGCTCAATGTCGGAAAGTGGATCAGGCGGACACTGCTGCAGTCCCTCCCGGGGCGAGACGGCGCGGCATGTGACCACGACGGTACCGTCCACGCCGCCGGCCGCAGCTACGCGGGCGGACGGGATGATGCGTGTTCCCGGCGGTGAGTTCCTGATGGGGGCGGAAGACGGCTGGACCGTTCCTGGGGATGGAGAGGGGCCCGTTCATCCGGTGCGACTCGCGTCTTTCCGGATCGACCGCTGTGCCGTCTCCAACGCGGAGTTCCAGGACTTCACCGACGCGACCGGACACATCACGGATGCCGAACGCTACGGCTGGTCGTTCGTCTTCGCCGGGCTCCTGCCCGCCGGCTTTCCCGAGACCCGGGCGGTCGCCGAGGCCCCCTGGTGGCGGCAGGTCTACGGGGCATGGTGGCGCCACCCTGAGGGCCCTGAGTCGGATGTACGCGACCGTGCCGAGCACCCGGTCGTCCACGTTTCGTGGAACGACGCCACGGCCTACGCCGCCTGGGCGGGAAAGCGGCTGCCGACCGAGGCGGAGTGGGAGTGCGCCGCCCGCGGCGGCCTCGAACAGCGCGTGTTCCCCTGGGGCGACGAGCTGGAGCCCGGCGGTGAGCACCGGATGAACGTGTGGCAGGGCAGCTTCCCCGACGACAACACGAGCGCGGACGGCTGGTACGGCACGGCGCCCGTCACCGCGTACCCCGCGAACGGTCACGGCCTGCACAACATGTGCGGCAACGTCTGGGAGTGGTGTGCGGACTGGTACTCGCCCGCGTACTACCGGAGCAGTCCGAAGGGCGATCCGCCCGGCCCTCCGCTCGGCGTGCAGCGGGTGATCCGCGGCGGGTCGTACCTCTGCCACGCCTCCTACTGCCGCCGCTACCGCGTCGCCGCCCGCAGTTCCAGCTCCCCCGACAGCAGCACCGGCAACCAGGGCTTCCGCTGCGCACACAACGACACACCGGCGAGGGCCCGGTGAGCGGCAGCCCGTGGTCAGGGGCGGCCGTGCCCGCCGTCACTACGGTTCAGCTACGCGGTCAGTCGATGGCGAACCAGCCGCGGACCTGGGCCTCGTGGTCGATGTAGCGCTCGCCGGAGACATCGACGACAACCTTGTCGATGGTGCCTCCGGTGAAGCGGAACGGTGCCCGGTAGTCGGGGGTGACGGGCGAGGCGTCGTCGCGGCCCACGCAGATCCCGTCTCCGACGAGGCAGAAGTAGCCGGGCTGGGTGACGATGTCACTACTGCCCACCTGCTGGTCGTCGACGTACAGGGTGAGGGTTCCGGCAGCACCCGGCATCGCCGGATCGGCGCTGCGTCCGCTCGCGGTGAACTCGGCGGTGAGCACGTGCCTGCCCGGTTCGATCTCCCGGTCGGCTTCCACGAGTTGCAGGCGGGTGCCCACCCAATTGAATGCGTAGCGCAGGCGGCGGTTCTTGACGTAGAGGCTGTGGCCGCCGGCGATGCCGCCGTGCGCGTACACGACGCCCTCGGCGTCCGCCGACTCGATGTCGACCCCTGCGGCGATGGTGTACGAACGGCCGCTGATCACGACGCCGGACTGCTCGGGCACCGAGGCGCAGTCGGGGTAGTAGACGTAGCGTTCGCGTGGTGGGGTGCCGTGCGGGCGCTCGGCGAGCGTCTGTTCCAGGGCCGTACGGTCGTCGAGCGGCAGCCCGTTGTAGATGCCCGCGTAGTAGTACCACAGGCTCGCGAGCGTCTCGAGCTGCTCCGGCTCCTGTGCCGCGATGTCCTTGGACTGCGCACGGTCCTTGGTGAGGTTGTAGAGCTCCCACTGGTCGTGGGCGAAGTCTCCCCAGCCGCTCAGCGGCGGGTGCACGGTGCAGGCCAGCCACCCGTCGTGGTAGATCGAGCGCTGCCCCAGCATCGCGTAGAACTGGGTCTGCTTTCCGGGCACGGTGGGGTCGGTGAGCGAGGCCGCGAAGCTCTCGCCCTCGATCGGGTTCTGTGGGTACCCCTTGAGCACCTCGGGCGGAGCCACGCCCAGCAGGTTGTAGAGCGTGGGGACGACATCGACCGCGTGGACGTACTGCTGGCGCACCTCGCCGCGTGCCTTGAGCTTGGCGGGCCAGGCGACCAGGCACATGTCGGCCACGCCGCCCTCGTAGCCCGCCCAGCGCTTCCAGTACGGGAACGGGGTGTCGAACGCCCACGCCCATCCGGTGTTGTAGTGGTTGTAGGAGGCTGGGCTGCCGAGCTCGTCGATGTGTTCCAGGGACAGCTCGGTCGGAGTGTTCAGGCCGTTGAAGAACCGCCACTCGTTGAATGTGCCGTCCGGCCCGCCCTCGCCGCTTCCGCCGTTGTCGGAGACGGCAACGATGATCGTGTTGTCGAGTTCGCCGGCCTCCTCGAGGAAGTCGATCACCCGGCCGAGCTGGTCGTCGCTGTAGGAGACGTAGCCGGCGAAGACCTCGGCCATTCGGGTGAACAGCCGCTTCTCGTCGTCGCTGAGTGTGTCCCAGGGGCGGACGGTGTCCAGCCTCGGCCACGGCTGCCCGTCCGGGCCGGTCACGTCAGGCTCACCATGGGGGTTGATCGGGGACAGTTCGGTGTCCTCGGGCAGCAGGCCGAGTTCTTTCTGACGCCGGAGGATCTCCGGCCGGATCGCCTCGTAGCCCTGGTCGAACACGCCCTTGTACGCGTCGGCCCACTCCTTGAAGACCTGATGCGGCGCATGGGCGGCGTCCAGCGCCAGGTACATGAAGAAGGGCTTGTCGGGCTCGACGACCTTGGCGTCCTTGATGAACGCGATGGCCTTGTCGGACAGGTCCTTGGCGATGTGGTAGCCCTGGTCGGGAGTGGCCGGCGGTTCGACCTGGTGGTTGTCGTGGATCAGGTCCGGATACCAGCAGCTCGACTCGCCGCCGAGGAAGCCGTAGAACCGCTCGAAGCCGCGCCCCAGAGGCCAGCGCCCCTTGAACGCCGCCATGCTGGTCTCCTCACCCGGGGTGAGGTGCCACTTGCCGACGCAGTACGTGTTGTAGCCGCGCTCGGCCAGGACCTCGGAGATGAACCCGTTCTCGAACGGGATGCGGGTGGAGATCCCGGGGAAGCCGGCACTGAACTCGGCGATCGTGGCCATGCCGTTCGACGTCGCGTTGCGCCCGGTCAGAAGCGAGGCCCTCGTCGGGGAGCAGAGTGCGGTGGTGTGAAAATTCGAGTAGCGCACGCCCATGTCCGCGAGCCGCGACATGGTCGGAGTTCTCACCGGGCCGCCGAAGCAGTCCATCGTCCCGTAGCCCACGTCGTCCCAGGCGATCACCAGCACGTTCGGGGCACCCTCGGGTGCCTTCGGCGCCAAGAACGGTTCCCAGTCCGGCTCCGAGTCGTGGATGTCGAGGGCGATCTTCCCTTTGTAGTCCTTCGCCATGCCCTTCTCCTCTGCCGATCGGTCCCGACCGAACCTTCGTCCGCGTTCCGAGGGCGCCAGCCTGTCGGATCGTCAACTCCTTCACCGCCGGGCAGCTGTGGCGGGGGACGACTCTCTTTGGCGGCACGACCGGGCCACATGCCAGGCCAGGAATACGACTCGGGCGAGGGTCCGCCGTCTCCGTCAGAGGCCGGGCTCCTCGAACGAGGCCATCTCTCGGTCAGCCCTGCGCCTCCGATCTCGCGCGTCGCGGCCGACGGGGCGAATCAATCCTGTCTGGCTGTCCCGGTCGTTCCGGCGCAGAGAGCCCAGACCACGAAAATGCCGATGGCGATCAGCACGATGGACAGAACGGGTAGTACGGCAGTGCGGCGAAGGCGGTCCAGCCGGTCGCGAACCGCCTTGGGGAGGTCTTGGCACCCGTCGGCGCTCCGCTGACGTTGGCGGCCATGTCCGGGCTCCTTCGGAAAGACCTCGTCGCCGAATCGGCGACCTGGTCGGAGACTCCATATCCAGGCTGCCATGGCGGAGGCCGGGCAGCACCTCCGGACTGCCCCATCCCCGCTCCCTTGGGGCCCGCCCGAAAGTAGTGCGTGGACGACCGAGAGAGCGCGATCCAGGACCGACGCAGCCACCACCCGGTGTCACGATGGAGGGAAGAGGCTTTGTTGCCGGGCGTTTCAGGGAGGCAATCATGAGCCGCGAGTATCAGTTTCATTGTGAGTACGCCGGCTGCTCGGTCACCGTGGACCTGCGGATGGGCGGGACGCGGGAGCTGGAGCTCCTCGTGGACGGGAAACAGGTCGCCGCCGCCCGCGCCCATGGACACCACGCCGAGACGACGGTGATGACCACAATCCTGCCCACCGACCCGCCGCGCGGTATCGAGGTCGAGGTGACGCTCCCGCGCGCTTTCGGCGGCGATCCGGCAAGCACCCTGCTCGCGGGTGGCGAGCGCGTGCCCATGCCCGCTCGGGAGGTGCCACGGCGGGCGCGGCCGACGGAGGCCGACTGGTATTCCTGACCGTGTCGGGACGCCTCGTGGGTATGTGTCATGCCGTCGGATCTGGTTGCGTGGCCCGGGCCAGGTCGTGGCGGGGACTGGCTCCAGAGCCAGTCCCGGCGCTTGAAGATCACGTACAAACTGACGCAGACGAGCCCCATCAAACCGACCGCGAATGGGTATCCGAGTCTCCAACTCAGCTCAGGCATCTGATCGAAGTTCATGCCGTAGATGGTTCCGACGAGTCTGGGTGCGAAGAGAATTGAGGCCCAGGCGGAGCTCTTCGTGAATTCGTCGCCCTCGATGCGCTGACCTGCACGGATTGCTGTGCGAGCAGCGCTGGCCTGCGACTTTGCGTCTTTCCGGAGCTTTCATGATGACGCCGTTTTGCGTGGCCGATTCCCCCCCAGCCGCTCCCCATCGCGGAGTCATTCTCCCCAGATTCTCCCCAGCGGGCGCCGGCTCCTGAAGGCATTGCCCCTGGTGGGACGTCTTCCTTGAGCCGTGTGGGCGTTCACGCACCGTATCTGAAGGTGTAGCGGTCCGGGTCCGAGATGCTTGGCGACGGGCCGGAGCACCCCTCCCGGCTTCGTTGGTTCATCTGCCGGGGGAGGGGTGAGCCGCTTCCCTGGGGACGGGCCTGCGGTTGGCGCCGCCGGGTGATCAGTTCCGGTTGCGTGCGGCCTGTCTGCGAATCGTCTGGAAGCCGACGAGGCCACGCAGGGCCGCAAGGGCGAGCGCGAGCGAGCCTGTTGTCACGAGGAGGTATCCCGCGTCGGGGGTGAAGAGGAGGATCTGGCGCAGGTCTGTGGCCACGAGCCTGGGCAGGAGCAGGAAGGCCGTGGCCGCGAGGAGGAGGCAGCCGAGTGCTGCTGCCGCCGAAGCGATGAGGGTCCGTCGGCTGTCGCCCCGGCCGTCTCGCCTCGGGCGTACCAGGCGGTACAACGACCAGCCGGTCGCGACCGTGAGGGTGGCGGTCGCGATCCACAGCGTGGTGAGCAACCGGCTGAACATCGGGTCGTCGCTCACCGCTTCGGGTTCGCCGCCGAGCAGGACGCGCATGGCGCCGAGGCCGCTGCCGACGAAGAACTCGTCCTTGTACGGGGCGTAGGCGTTGTGCAGGACGATGACGGCGAGGCCTTTGTCGGGGGCGAGCACGATGGTGCCCTGGTGGTCCGTGGTGGCTCCGCCGTGCCAGACGATGCGGGTGCCCAGGTCGTCGAAGCGGTCGTCGCGCCAGCCGAGTCCGTACTGGTGCGAGGTGCGGACCGGCACCGTTCCGGTGTGCATCTGGCGGAAGCCGGCGGGGGAGAGGACGGACGAGGCCGCTCCGCCGCCGAGTTGGGCCCGCGCGAAATGAACCAGGTCGTCAAGTGTCGCGCCGACGTATCCGTACGGGGCGCCTGACGTGTCGAACGGGGTGGAGTGGCGCCAGGGCTTGCCGAAGACGTACCGGTGGCCAGGGGCGAGGCCGGTGCGTTCCGCGTCGCCGGCGTCGGTGATCGCGCCGGTCATGCCGAGCGGGCCGAAGACGGACTCGTGCATCCGGTCGCTGAACGTGCGGCCGCTGACCGTCTCCACCAGGGCGCCGAGCAGCATGTAGTTGGCGGCGCTGTACTCGTGGCGCTTGCCGGGCGGGGTCACGGGGGTGACGTCGGCGAGGCTGCGGGCGATGCGCTGGATGCCACCGGGCGCGTTGTCGAAGCGGTCCGACTGTGCGAAGCCGTCGTCCTCCGAGAGGCCGCTGGATTGGTTGAGCAGGTGGCGCACCGTGATGTCGGCGGGGCGGAACCAAGGCAGATGGCGCCGCACCGGGTCGTCCAGGCCCACCTTCCCCGCCTCGACCAGCTGCATCACGGCCAGGGCCGTGAACGGTTTCGCCAGTGAACCGAGCAGGAACGGGGTGCGGGTCGTGATCGGATCGCCGTTCCCGTCCGACCCCCAAGTCAGGCTGTGGACCAAGCCCTTGTCGCGGTCGACGACGGCGAGCGCCATGCCGGGCACGTCGGCCCGCTCGCGCTGTGCCGCCGCGTAGCGGTCGATCTCCGTGTATCTTCCGCCGTCGGCGGCCCGGGCGGCGGGAACTCCGGCCGTCGTGACGGCCGCGAGTATGAGTAACAGCAGCATCCATGCCCGTGTCCGGGCATGCAGAACAGTGGCACGCATGGCGCCTCCCATAACCATATGGCTGTACGGTTTCGAGTGAGACGTTACCGTATCGCGATATGGTTACGGCATGCCTCGCGTAGCCGATCATGAAGAGCGTCGTCACCAAGTGGCCACCGCGGTGGGCCGGATCATCGCCGCCGAAGGCCTGAACGCGGTAACGGTCGCCAAGACCGCCGCCGAGGCGGGTATCTCGGTCGGTCTGGTCCAGCACTACTTCCGCAGCAAGGACGAGATGCTGCTGTTCACCTACGGCTACGTGCTGGAAAGGATCGAACGCCGGGTCAGCGACCTGATCGAGCGCTCCGAGGCGGTCGGCGCCCGCGTCGAGCACATCGTCCTCGACGGCCTCGCCGAGTACATGCCGCTCGATGAACAGCGTCGTCAGGAGTGGCGGGTGGCTCTGGCCTTCACCGGCCGCGCCGCCGACGACCCCCGCCTCGGCGCGACCAAGGCCGCCGCGCTCGGCCGTACCCGCGCGCTGCTCGCGCAGGCGATCACGAACGCCCAGGAGTGCGGCGAGGTCCCCGAGTCCGCGGACGTGGCGAAGGAGGCGGCGCGCATCGCCGCGTACGCCGACGGCCTCACCGCCCACCACTTCGCGGACCCCGCCGGCCTGCCGGCCGACGCCGTGCTCGCAGCCCTCGGTGACCATCTCGCCACCGTCTTCACAGGCGAATGCCGCCTGCGCGGCCGGTCTCCCGGCGAGCGCCCGGCTGCATCACCCGAGCCGTCCTGATGCGGGCGGAGTGTCAGGCGGGCTGACATACCCGCTTCACCTCCTGGTGCTGCTCGTCCTCGCGGTCGCCGAGCTCACGGAAGAGCCGGCCCGGCCACCAGGGTGTCGAAGATGAAGGTGAGCAGCGGGGCCGCGTGGTCGACCACCGCAGCGGGTCGGTCGAAGCGTGCGTGCGGAACCGCCTCTCCGACCGACCCGTGAGGCAACCGTCAGCCGGCGGTCGGGCCGGAACCGGGGCCCTCGGACGACCGCGGTGCGTTCGGCTGGGTCCCGCCCACCGTCGGCTTCGCGTCGGTGGGCGGAGTCTGCTTGACCTCGTACGCCGCCTGCTGCTCCTGCGCCCCGCCGTCTTCGGTCTTCATCGCCTTGGCCTCGCTCTTCAGGATCCGAGCCGCCTTACCGGCGTTGCGGGCCAGTTCCGGGAGCTTCTTGGCGCCGAGCAGGACGATGACAACGATCACGAGGATCGCTATCTCGCTGATTCCGAACATGGTTTCCTCTCCCCGCTCGGGTCAGATGTGGACGCCGAAGTCGGTGGCGATGCCGGCGAGCCCGGAAGCGTATCCCTGGCCCACGGCGCGGAACTTCCAGTCGGTGCCATGGCGGTAGAGCTCACCGAAGACCATCGCGGTCTCGGTCGCGGCGTCCTCTGAGAGGTCGTAGCGGGCGAGTTCGGCGCCGCCGGTCTGGTTCACCACGCGGATGAAGGCGTTGCGGACCTGGCCGAA
This sequence comes from Streptomyces sp. NPDC058579, assembly GCF_042718575.1. Lineage (NCBI taxonomy): Bacteria > Bacillati > Actinomycetota > Actinomycetes > Kitasatosporales > Streptomycetaceae > Streptomyces > Streptomyces sp. NPDC058579. Next base: position 22,388 of record NZ_JBHXPI010000025.1, on the reverse strand, counting down.
GCTCTGGCCACGGTTCTGGGCGTCATGGATGGAGACAGGGAAGACGATCTTCGTGATGTCGGCCGGTACCGCGGCCAGGTTGACCTTGATGGCCTCGTCGTCGCCCTCGCCCTCACCGGTGAGGTTGTCGCCGGTGTGCTCGACCGAGCCGTCGGGGCTGGTGAGGTTGTTGTAGAAGACGAAGTGGCCGTCGGAAGCGACCTTTCCGGTCTCGTTGAGCAAGAGGGCGCTCGCGTCGAGGTCGTGGCCGGCCCCGGTGGTCGTACGAACGTCCCAGCCCAGGCCCACGATGACCGCGGTCAACCCCGGCGCCTCCTTGCTCAGTGAGACGTTGCCGCCCTTGGCGAGGCTCACAGTCATGTCGTATCCCTTTCCCGAGTCGAGATGCTCAAATCTACAGTGGCGTAGAAAATGAAGGGAGGCGGCGTCCGCCTCGGACGTGCCATGCACGGTGGTGGGACGTGTAGACGGCGTCCCGGGAAACGGAAGCGGGCGCATGCGTGGTGTCTCAGTAAGATGAGCCGCTCCTGTGGCGGGTGGACCGACCTAGGAGTTCACTGATGCCGAGCGTGGGCAGGCGGGAGGTTGACGGCATGACGGACCGGAACAGAGACGGTGCCGGGCACTCCACGCGGCGCCGCGGCCAGGGTGAGCTGGAGGCCCAAGTGCTGGCTGCTGTGCTCCAGTCGGAGCGGCCGGTCACGGCGGGCTGGGTGCAGGAGCGGCTCGGCGGAGACCTCGCGTACACCACGGTCATCACGATTCTGACCCGCCTCCACGCCAAGGGCGCGGTCTCCCGGGAGCGGGCGGGCCGGTCCTTCGAATGGACGGCCGTCGCCGACGAGGCCGGGCTCGCCGCGCTGCGGATGCGGAGGGTGCTGGATGGGGAGAGTGATCGGGAGGCTGTCCTCGCGAGCTTCGTGACGACCCTTTCGTCCGCTGACGAGCAGCTGCTGCGCGACCTGCTCGCGCAATCGGAAGGGGAGGGGGAGGGCTGACGCCATGGGGGTCTTCGTCTTCCTGCCGCTCGTCCTGCCCCTGACCGCGTGGCCGGTCGCCAGGCTGGCCGAACAGCATTTGCATCCGCGCACCGCGACCCGGCTGCTGGCCGGTGTCGCCGCCGTGCTCGGCGTGTGCAGCACCCTGTGCCTCGGGCTGCTGATGGTGGTCGGCACCGCGCAACTCCCGGGAAACCCGCTTCCGGACGCTTGGTCGGACCCCGAGGTGCGGGAGGCGGTGCCGTACGACGAGATCGCCGGACGGATCGCCATCCCCGCGCTCCTCGTCGTGGTCGTCGCCTGCGGGCGAGCCCTCTGGCGTCATCGGATGGTTCGTCGACGGGCGGACCTGGCGCTCCGCGCGCTACCTCGGACCACATCCGTCGCCGTCCTGCCCGATGACGCGCCGTATGCGTACGCGCTGCCCGGGCGGCTCGACCGCGTGGTCGTCAGCCGAGGCATGCTCGACGGGTTGAGGCCGGCCGAACGCAGGGCGCTCTTCGCCCATGAGCGAGCCCACCTCGCGGGCCGGCACCACCGCTACCTGCTCGTCGCGCAGTTGGCGGCCCGCGCCAACCCGTTTCTGCGCCCGCTGCGTACCGCCGTCACCTATGCGACAGAGCGGTGGGCGGACGAGGATGCGGCGGCACGCGTCGGCAGCCGCCGAACGGTCGCACGGGCCATCGGGAAGTCCGCCCTGATCTCGCGAGGCGCGCCGGTGGCCACCCTCGCCGGCTTCGCGACCGCCGGCCCGGTGCCGCGCCGGGTGGCGGCCCTGCTGGCCCCGCCGCCCGCCTCGCGGGCCTGGCCTTCGTTGTTCACCGCGGTGGGGATGGCCGCGTGGGGCGCCGCGGTGGGGACGACGGTGTCCGCACTGTCCTCCGCGAACTCCGCCGTCACCCTGTTCCTCATTCTGCGCGCGGCAACGCCGCTCTAGAGGCGGCGCCGTGCGGCCCCCTGCCGCGGCGACCTAGAGGTCGAACTCGTGCGGCGGCAGGTCGAGCGTGAAGCACGCCTCGCGTACGACTGCCTGCTCGGTCTTGTCGAAGTCGCCGTCCGCGCCGCCGATGACGATGCCGATCTGGATGACGGCGCGGGCTTCGGCGGGCCTCTTCTTCGCCTTGGCGATCTCCTGCAGGACGCTGACCTTGCCGAAGTCGAAGTCGGCGGTGAGCTTGTTCAGGTTGTCGTCGAAGCGCCGCTGGAGATCGGTGGCGTCGAAGTTCTGCAGCACCTCGTTGGTGGAGATGAGCTGGGCCACGCGGCGGCGTTCGGCCGGGTCGATCGTGCCGTCGGCGGCGGCGACGAGCGCGCACATTGCCATACTGGCGTCCCGGAAGGCGCCGCTCTTCAGATCGTTCTTCTTCGCGTTCAGCTGAGTCTGCATCGTCGATGCGGACTCCTTGATGCGGTCCCACAGGGCCATGTCGGAACTCCGTTACGTGTCGGAGGCGGGCCCGGCCGGATGGGTACGGTCGGCGCCACGCACATCTTCTACATCTGTGTAGAAGTTGTCAGGGACTCTGAGGTGGTGTCCTCGGTGAGTCGGGCGAGCGAGCGGCTGGTCGATGTCAGCCTTCGTCGCCTGCCTCGCCCTCCTCCTCGTCGCCCTCGAAGAAGTCGCCGATCTCGTCGACGACTTCGGCCGCGACCATGCCGCCCACTACGCCGACGGCGAGCCCTCCCGCACCCGCCGCGACTGCTGTGCCCATGCCCGGGCGGGAATGGTGCCCGTCGGTGTGCGGCGCACCGTCGTGCGACCCGTACGAGGAGTGCGCCCCGTGCGCGGCGCGGTGCTCGACGAGCTGTCGCATCCAGGAGTCGACCTCGGCGTTCCAGTCGACCTGGTCGATGCCGTGGTGGCTGACTGTGTGGCGGGCGAAGGCGTCGTGGCCTTCGGAGAAGAACCCGCCGCGCTTGTCGGCTTCCAGGACGACTTCGAGGCCCACCGGGCCTGCGAGGAAGGTCACCTCGATCTCGCTGACCTGGTGCGCGTACTGCGGCGACGGCGTGATCTCGATTTCCTGATAGAAGGGCAGTTGCTGCCCCGTCCCACGGATGTGCCCGAGTTCGAGGTCGGCCGACTTGAAGCCGAAGCCGAGCCGGCCGAGCGCTTCGAGGATCGCCTCCTGGGCCGGGAGAGGGCGTACGGCGAGAGGGTCGAGGTCGCCCTTGTCCTTGGCGCCATCGACGCCGAGTTCGGTGCGCAGACCGAGGGTGATGCCGAGACCTTGGCCGTACAGTTCGGTGATCGGGGTCTCCCAAGGCAGGGTGACAGCGAACGGCAGGCTTCGAACCTCGCCCTCGGCGAGGCGGAAGTCGTTGGCCACCGTGAAGCGGTCGAAGACGACCATCCCCTCGGACTCCTCGCCCTCGTGCTCGGCCTCGACGTGGGCCACCAGTTCGAGGGCGATGTGCTCGATCGTGAAGTCGCTGTTGCCGCCGGTCAGTCGGACCTGGCCCGTGAGATTGCCGCCCGGAGTCACCGTGCCGGGGTCGAGGACCGTGTCCACGGTCGGGCCGCCGACGCCGAGGGAACCGAGCAGTCGCTTGAACACCATCGTGGCGTTCACTCCTTCTTGCGTATGTGGGGAGTCGCCGTTGGCGACCTCTACATCACTGTAGAAGAATACGCGGCGGGCGCCCAACGGAGGCGCGCCCCAAGGGGCTTCGGTGAGAAGTCCGAAAGAGGCGTGTCGGGGATGGGTCGCGATCGGCACCTCCCGGCGAGGAAGGTGGCGACGTGATGGGTGAGTCACAGGAGTTTCGCGTGACAGACGATGGCGATCACCAGACCTGCGGAGGGTTGGCTGCCTCCGCGATCCCGCTCGGCCTGGTGGGCGGAATCCTGTTCGGCATGGCCTGGCTCGACGACGTCGGCCTCGGTCTCACGCTGGGCCTGGGTGTGGGTGCGGTGATCGCCGGTACCGGATCCAGGGACTGGGGCTGGAGGGTCGAACGGGACGCGGGGTAGCCGGGCCCTCCATGTAGGGGCACTGGGGCCCGGCCTTGGTCCGTCGCCCCCAGTCATGCCGACTCCAAGACCTGCTCCGGCTCGACGCGCTGCCCGCGCGGCGATGGGGTTCGGTCGGCCCGGTGCCCGAACGCAACCAGAGCAGGGTCCGTGCCGCTTCCGGTGCCCTGACCTCTCGATGCCGCTTTGCCAATCCTTTACAGTGGTGTAGAAAGCTGTGCACCTGCCTGCCGACGATTCAGCCCGAGGACGAGAAGGAGTGAGCGACCCGCAATGGGTGAGCCTCCCAGTACGAGCCGTGCCACCGCCAGCTCAGCCGAGTCGAGCAGGGGAGCGGGGGTGGCACGGTGACCGAAGTGCTTCTGCTGCTTCTCGCCCTGGCCCTCACACTGATGTGTGCGGTGTTCGTGGCGGCCGAGTTCTCCCTCACCACCGTCGAGCGCGGTGAGTTGGAGCGGGCCGCCGAAGCGAAGGAACGTGGCGCCGACGGTGTGTTGCGCGCCGTTCGAGGACTGACCGTCCAGCTCTCCGGCGCCCAGCTGGGAATCACCGTCACCTCGCTGGTGATCGGCATGCTCGCCGAACCGTCCCTGGCGGCGCTGCTGCGCGGCCCGCTTGAGGCGATCGGTCTGGGCGCCGCGGCGTCCTCGGTCGCCACTGTTCTCGGGGTGGCGATCTCCACGGTCGTGCTCATGGTCGTCGGCGAGCTCGTCCCGAAGAACTGGGCGATCTCCCGTCCCCTGGCCGTCGCCAAGGTCGTGGCAGGACCACAGCGGGGCTTCACCGCGGCCTTCGGACCGTTCATCCGGCACCTCAACAACACCGCGAACCGGTTCGTACGGCGCTTCGGCCTTGAGCCGGCCGAGGAGCTGGCCTCCGTCCGTACCCCTGCCGAGCTGGCGTCCCTGGCCAGGCACTCGGCCGCCGAGGGTGCCATCGAGGCGGACTCCGTCGAGCTGTTCGTCCGCACGCTCCACCTGGGCGAGCTGACGGCCGAGAACGTGATGACACCCCGCGTCGACGTCTGCGCCCTGGAAGCGCAGGCCACGGCAGCGGACGCCGCGAACCTCACCCACGCCACCGGACTGTCCCGCTTCCCCGTCTACCGGGTCAGCCTCGACGACGTGATCGGCACCGTCCACATCCGCGACGTCCTCGCCCTGGAACCAGCCGCCCGGGCGGCCACTCCGATCACCAAGCTCGTGACCGCACCCCTTCTGGTGCCCGAGACCCTGCCCGCCGACCGGCTCCTGGTGCGGCTGCGGGCGAGCCGCACCATGGCTGTCGTGATCGACGAGTACGGGGGCACGGCCGGAGTGGCGACGGTGGAGGACATCGTCGAGGAGGTCGTCGGCGAGGTCCGCGACGAGCACGACCCGTCCGAGGCCCCCGACCTGCTGCCCGCGCCGCCCACCGAGGACGGCAGGGCCACGTGGGAGGTCGACGGCGGTGTACGGATCGACGAGCTCGCCCGCATAGGGCTGCGCGCGCCCCACGGCCCGTACGAGACGCTCGCCGGCCTGATCGCCACCCGCCTCGGACGCATCCCCGCCCAGGGCGACGCGGTCCTGCTGAACGGCTGGCAGCTCGACGTCCTTGACATCGAGCACCACCGGGCGGACCGGATCCACCTCACAGAGCCCGCCCGCACCGCGGAGCACAAGCACGCGGGGGTGTCCCGATGATCGCCGTCCAGCTCACCATCGGCTTTCTCACCCTCCTGACGAACGCGTTCTTCGTCGGCGGCGAGTTCGCCCTGATCTCCGTACGCCGCAGCCAGATCGAGCCCTTGGCCCGCGAGGGCGACAAGCGGGCCCACACGACCCTGTGGGGCCTGGAGCACATCTCCGCCGTCATGGCCACCGCCCAGCTGGGCATCACCGTCTCCTCCCTGGTCCTGGGCGCGGTCGCCGAACCGGCCATCGCCCACCTCCTGGAGCCCGCCTTCGAGGCGGCCCATGTCCCGCATGGATTCGTCCACCCGGTCGCCTTCGTCATCGCCCTCACCCTGGCGACGTACGCGCACATGCTGATCGGTGAGATGGTCCCCAAGAACATCGCGCTCGCCGCCCCGGTGCGGACCGCGCTGCTCCTCGGCCCGCCGCTGATCGGCCTCACCCGGGCGATGAAGCCTGTGATCTTCGGCATCAACGCCTTCGCCAACGCGCTCCTGCGTCTGCTGCGTGTCGAACCGAAGAACGAGGTCTCCGCGGTCTTCACCGACGACGAGCTCGCCCGCATGGTCCACGACAGCAGCGAGGCGGGCCTGCTGTCGCCCGCCGACGGCGAGCGGCTGCGCGACGCACTGGAGCTGGGAACCCGGCCGGTCGGCGAGATCCTCGTACCCGCCGCACGGATGGTCACGGTCGACCACCGGGTCACCCCCGCCGAGCTGGAGCGGACCGCCTCGCGCGCCGGCTACTCCCGCCTCCCGGTCACCGGCCCGGCCGGGGCCGTCCTGGGCTACCTCCACATCAAGGACACCCTGGGTGTCGCGGACCGCGACCAGCCCTTCCCGAGCACTGCGCTCCACGCCCTGACGCGCGTACGGATCGACACTCCGCTGGACGACACCCTCACCGCCCTCCGCGCCGCCGGAAGTCACCTCGCCGCAGTCACCGGCCAGGCCGGCACAGTCCTCGGCTACGTGACGATGGAAGACGTCCTGGAGGAGTTGGTCGGCCCCGCCGCCGTGTGATTCCGCGCGACCTTCGCGTACCCGTAGATACTCAGTTCTGATCACCGCCCCACGAAGGAGCTTCTTCTTGTCCGCCAGATCGACGCACCCTGATGTGATGGGGTGCGGTAGCCGATGACCGCAGTTCTCGGCCTGCTGGCCGTCCTCGTCCTGACGGCCGGCACCGGATACTTCGTGGCCCAGGAGTTCGCGTACGTGGCCGCCGACCGGCTCGCGCTCGCCCGGGAGGCGGAGGCGGGCGACAGGCGGGCGGCCCGCGCGTTGAAGGTCCTGGAGCGCCTCTCGTTCATGCTCTCCGGCGCCCAACTCGGCATCACGGTCACCGGCCTGGTGGTCGGATTCCTGGCCGAACCGTCGGTCTCGGCGCTGCTCAGGCCGGCACTGGAGGGAACGGGCCTGCCCGACGGAGCGGTCTCGGCCATCTCCGTGACCCTGGCCTTCGTACTCGCCACAGTCCTTCAGATGGTCCTGGGCGAACTTGCCCCGAAGAACCTGGCGCTGGCGGTGCCGGAGCGCCTCGCCAAGTCGCTGGCGTCTTCCACGCTCCTCTATCTGAAGATCGTCGGCCCGGTCGTCCACGTCTTCGACGGCGCCGCGAACAAGCTGCTGCGCAAGCTGGGCATCGAGCCGGTCGAGGAGCTGCACCACGGCGCGACGCTCGAAGAGCTCAGCCACCTCATCGGGGAGTCGCACGAGCAGGGCCAGTTGCCGGCCGACACCGCTGAACTCCTCGACCACGCGCTGGAGTTCTCGGAGCGGACTATGGGCGAGGTGATGGTTCCGCGCGTGGACGCGTTCTTCGTACGCAAGGACGCCCCACTCGCCGAGGCCGTCGAGCTGATCGCGAAGCACGGCCACTCCAACTACCCAGTCCTCGGCGACCACCCGGACGACGTCGCCGGCGTCCTCGGCGTACGCGAGCTCATGCGCCTGCCCGCCGACCGCTTCGACCGCATGACCGCGGCGGAAGCTGCCCGCTCACCGCTCCTGCTGCCCGACACCCTGCCGCTGCCGCAGGCGGTGGCCCGGATGCGGGAGTACGACGACGAGTTCGCGGTGGTCCTCGACGAGCACGGCGGTGTCGCCGGGATCGTCACGTACGAGGACATCGCCGAGGAGCTCGTGGGCGACATCGCGGACGAGACCGACACGGTCGTCGCCCTCGCCGTCGCGGAGGGGGACGGCTGGCGCGTCGACGCGGGCCGCCGCCTCGACGAGATCGAGGACGCGACCGGCATCGTCCTGCCCGAGGAGGACGACTACGACACCGTGGCCGGCCTGATCATCGACCGCCTCGGCCGCTTCCCAACCATCGGTGACCGGCTCACCGTGGACGGCGTACGGATCGAGGTCCTGAGCCTGGACCGGCACGTCCCGGAACACGTCCGACTCGAGCAGGCCCCGTCCGTCGCCGAGGAGGCGCAGGCATGAGTTTCCCGATGGCGCTCTTCGTCACCGTCCTGCTGCTGATCGGCAGCGGGTTCTTCGTCGCCGCCGAGTTCGCGCTCGTCGCGGCCAAACGGCACCGCATCGAGAAGGCCGTCTCGGAGGGACAGCGCGGCGCCAAGGCAGCGCTCGCGGGGATGCGCGAGCTGTCGCTGATGCTCGCCGGCGCCCAGCTCGGCATCACCATCTGCACCCTGGGCCTGGGCTCGGTCTCCAAGCCCGCAATCTCCCACGAACTCGACCCGCTCCTGGTCGACCTGGGGCTGCCGACGGCCCTCAGCTACGGCATCGCGTTCGCGGTCGCCATGATCATCGTGGTGTTCCTGCACATGGTCGTAGGGGAGATGGCCCCCAAGTCCTGGGCGATCGCCCACCCCGAACGTGCGGCGATGCTCCTCACCCCGCCGTTCCGAGCCGTGGTCAAGGTGGTCCGACCGCTGATCGGGATCCTGAACAAGGTCAGTAACGCCCTCGTACGGTTGTGCCGCGTCCAGCCCCGCGACGAACTGGCCGCTGTCCACAACCGCGAACAGCTCACGCACCTCGTTGAGGAGTCCGAGCGCTTGGGCCTGATCAACAAGACGGACTCGCAACTGATCACCCGCTCCCTGACCGAGCCCCAGACTCCGGTCGCCGAACTCCAGATCCCGGCCGCCGACATGGTCACCGTGCCGGCCACGGCTGACCTGGACACGCTCCTCGCCCGAGCGTCGGAAGCGGACCGCACCCGCCTCCTCGTCCGCGACGGAGGCCGCATCATCGGCTCGCTCCACGCGCGCGACGCCCTGGTGGCCCGTACCCGAGGCCGATCCCTGACCGCACAGGACCTCGCACGCCCGGTCCCCGAACTGACTACCACTACGACCGTTTCCCACGCCGTCGAACTGCTGCGACAGCGGCGCGCCTCCCTAGCCCTGGTACTGGACGAGCGCGGCGACCTCACGGGGCTCGTGAGCCTCGACGACCTACTCGTACGCATCATGGGACCCCAGACAGTCTGAGGACTTCCCGAACAGCGACGATGCATCGACTTCACGTAACGGCCCATCAGTCAGGGTGGACTGGAGGGCCGGGCCAGGTACAGAGCGCATCCTGGCGTGTGAGCCCGACAGCGCGATCGCGGCGATCCCAGCCGTCTACCGGCGCCACCGTGGTGGCTTTCTGGCCAGGGCAGCCCGTGCACACGCGGGCACCGGCAATGTGACGTTGCCTGCCAGGATCGGTACGCAGGCCGTTTGGATTCGCGGCCGAAACCGGGTCGGCCCGGATCGTCGGGCCAGCTGGGCCAGCTGGGCCGGGCGCTTGCCCCTGCGACACGGGAGGAAGGCGTTGCCCAATTCCGGGCCGCGCTCGACCGCATCGGGCTGCACCCTGCTTGATCTGCTCAGTCCTTGGAGCAATCCGTGTCCCGCTCTTACGTTCTACTTCCGCCGCGGTTTCCCTCGACGGCTACTTCGACCCCCACCCGGGTGAGGACCGGCTCTTGCTGTCCAACGCGGAGGACTTCAACCGTGTCGACGCCGTCAAGGGCGCCAGCTCGGTGTGCGGAGCCGATGCCGGCGGGACTGCGACGTCAGGATTCAGGGTTGCGGCAGCTCTGCTCGGCTGCGTCGATCGCGTGGTCCATGACGATTCGCGTGTACTCGCACAACGCCGCCAGGATTTCCGTAACGCCGGAGGTGCGGCTGTCCGGCAAGACGACCTGGACCTGAGCCTTAATGTTGCACCGACCCCGGACAGACTTGATCCGTCCGCTGGTCCGATGGCGGAGCAGGATGGCGCCGTCCTCGAACGGTGCCATCATCAGTTCGACGTTGGGCGGCTGGCTGGCAGCCGCGCCTGCCTCGGTCTCGAACTCGATAGTCGGCTCGTGCCGGATGGAGTGGGACGCCAGATCCGGTTTGACCTGCAGGTGATGCTTTGCGCTGTTGTCGAGTTGTCGTAGGACCAGCAGCAGGTCTTCGTCGAGCGTGCCGCCGTGCTCGGGGCGCTGGAACGGCTGAAGCTGCTCCAGTGTGTCGCGGCACCACTCTGGCAGGTGCATCATCGCCTTACTGCGCTTCTTCCATTCCTTGCGCGTGCCGCAGATAGGGAAGGCGAGAGCGTTGAGGTGCTTCTCGTCTGCTACACCGGACTGTCGAGCGATGGCTACGACCAGGTTGTCCAAGGCGGCCCGTAGATGGTGCACAGCCTCGCCGAATCGGAAACCCCACTCGGCGAGCGGGGGCGGCTGGGAAACCTCGAGTCGCAGCTCCCAACTGAGGCGGTCCTCGGCGATGTTGCCCTTAGCTCCAAGCGGGTAGTGGTGTGTCCAGGCCTGCATGTCGGCCGACAGTTGCGCTCCAAGCTGATGCGCTCGCATCAGTCGGTCTCTTTGGTCAGAGAATTCCATTTCGCGCCCTAACTATGACTGTGGCGCACTCTACTTGCAGGCCATCCACCAGGGCATCGGGATTTGGGTGGTTGAAGCCCGGTCCGTGCTGGGCCCCGAGGCAAGGAGTGAGTCGTCATCTCCTCATTGCTCCGCGACGGCAGGGTCAGCGTAGTCGGCGGCGAGCTGCACTGCATGTCGCGAGCTGAAGTGCATTGAATGGCATCGATTCTGGCCACGGGAGGCCCACCGCCACCGCCACCGGCTCAGGCGTGGTCCGCTTGTCAACGAAGGAGCTCGTTCTGCGGGTTGGGGATCTACCCGGTTCTGTGACTGCGCGACAACCCATTCTTGAGTAGGCGAGCCGCGTAGTCGCCTGGTGGTAGGCGGGCCTTCCTCGCCTCTCGAAGCAAGACCAGGTGCTCTGCTTCCTCCAGTTGGACCTGCAGGACACGGGGCTTTGAAAGGCCCAGGCTCGACGGTGTGCACCGTCTCTCAAGCTGGAGCGTCAGAAGGTCGGCCAGGATCACAGGCACCGGAGGTCGCGGCTTCTCTCCGAGTCGGATCCAGCGTCCGACTCGGGAATGATCCACGGCGAGTCCCCGGTGACCGCGTTCCATTGCCAGGGCGTTGACGCGGCGCGCGGTCTCCGCGTTGCTCCAGCCAGCAGTGGAAAGGGCGACCGCTAGCAAGTAGTTGGGCTTCCTCATTGCGACCCCCGATGCGTCGGACCAGCACACGAGGGGTGCGAATGGGCCCGCACCCCCTCAAGGCGTAGATGACTGACAGGTCTGTCCAAGACGGTGGAGGGGCGGCGCCGGCCACTCCGGTGCCGGTCCCGCTGGAGGCGGCTGAGGCCGTCCGAAGGAGGCTGTCCATGGAGACTGCGGTTCCCACGATCGCGCCCACTGTGCTGGACGCGGCGCCCGACCTGAGCAGAGTCCACTTCGTCGGCGTCGGCGGTACGGGGATGCTGCCCCTCGCCCGCGTCCTGGCCGAGCAGGGCCTCGCCGTGAGCGGAAGCGACATCTGTACGAGCGCCGCCCTCGACGAGCTCGGCCGGAGCGGAGTGACCGTCAACTGCGGTCACCAAGCCGGCAACGTGCCGCAGGGCGCGACCGCCGTCGTGTTCACGCATGCGGTCGCCGCCGGCAACCCCGAGGTCCAGGAGGCCCGGCGCCGAGGGATCCCCCTCGTCCACCGGTCGACGGCGCTGAACGCCGCGATGGCCGGCAGGACCTCGGTCGGTGTGCTCGGGACGCACGGGAAGACGTCCACGGCGGGCATGCTCGCGGTCGTGTTGGCGCGGATGGGGCAGGACCCGTCGTACGTCGTCGGTGGCGAGCTGCACGGGCCGGCGAGCGGCGGACGCAACGCGGCGGGACGGTACTTCGTCGCCGAGGTCGACGAGTCGGACCGTACGCACCTGAACGTCGCGGTCGACCTCGCGGTCGTCACCGACGTCGACCACGACCACCCGGAGAATTACGCCGACCTGGCCGCGCACATCGACGCGTACGAGTCGTTCGCGCTCGGTATGCGCTCCGAGGGAACCCTGGTCGTGAACGCGGACTCGCCGGCCGCCCAGGAGCTCGTGCGCCGTCTGACCGGCGCGCGGGGTGATCTGCGTCTGGTGACCGTCGGGTTCCGTGCCGACGCCCAGTGGCGGGTCGGCCAGGTTCGGACCATGGGGACGCGCAGCACGGCCAGGCTCACCGGCCCGCGTGGTGCGGCGTACGAGCTGGCGCTCGTCGTCCCCGGAACGCACCAGCTCGCCAACGCGGCCTGCGCCGTCGCGATGGCTGATGCGCTCGGGCTGGATGCGGCCGCGTTCGTGGCGGAGCTGGGGTGCTTCGATGGCGTCCAGCGCCGGATGACGCCGGCCGGGTCGGTCGGCGCGGTGCGCGTGTACGACTCGTACGCGCACCACCCCACCGAGATCCGCGCCGACCTTGCCGCCGCCCAGTCCCCGGCGGGCGTGGGGAAGGTCGTGGTCGTCTTCCAGCCCGCCGGGGCCGCTCGTCACCACGCCTTCGGTGACGGATTCGCGGAGGCGCTCGCCGGCGCCGACGTGCTGGTCCTGACAGGGACCGGCCGTGGCGCCGACGAGCAGCTGCCGGAGGAGCTGGTGACGCACGCGGCCGTCGTCGAGACCGACCGCGCTCAGGCCGTGCTGTCCGCGCTGGCGATCACGGAGCCGGGTGACGTGGTCGTGCTCATGGGCACCGGTGACCTCGCCGACCATGGACAGGGCGTCGTGACGGGCGAGTCGGTCGCCGCCGCCTAAGCCTCGGAGGACTCGGGGTTGGGCTGCAGCAGTCGTTCGGCGAGCTGCTGGAGCTGGACTCCTCGGGATGCCTTGACCAGGACGACGTCCCCGCTCCGGAGCGTGTCGCCCAGGAGCTGGAGGGCGGTGTCCTGGTCGGGCAGGTGCACGGCGCTCCCCCCGGCGCCGGTCGCAGCCTGCTGCATCCATTGGGCCTCTTCCCCTCCGACGAAGACGATCCGGTCCAGGTCGAGGGCGGCGGCGATGCGCCCGATGCCCTCGTGCGCGGTACGGGTCTCGGGGCCGAGCTCGTTCATGCGACCCAGTACGGCGATGGCGCGCTGGTCACGCCCACGGGCCATGGCGGCCAGGGCCTCCAGGGAGGAGCGCATGGAGTCGGGGTTCGCGTTGTAGGCGTCGTTGACGATGGTGACGCCGTCCGCGCGGGTGGTGACCTCCATGCGCCAGCGTGACTGGGGGGTCGCGGCGGAGAGGAGTTCCGCGATGTCGGCGACTCCGAGGCCGGCCTCGCGGGCGACAGCCGCGGCGGCGAGGGAGTTGGAGACCTGCGGGGCGCCGACGAGCTGGAGCGAGACCCAAGCGCTGCCCTCGGGCGTGATGAGGATGTAGGAGGCACGGCCGAAGGCGTCGACGGTGACGTCGGTGGCGCGGACAGTGGATTCCTCGCCGAGACCGTACGTGGCGATCCGGGCGGTGGTCCGCTCCGCCATGGCCAGCACGAGCGGGTCGTCGGCGTTCAGGACGGCAAGGCCAGTGGAGGACAGAGCCTCGACGATCTCGCCCTTCGCCTCGGCGATCTTGTCCCGGCCACCGAACTCGCCGACGTGCGCGGTGCCGACGTTGGTGACGACGGAGATGCTCGGGGGAGCGATACGGGTCAGGTCACGAATGTGGCCGATGCCGCGGGCGCCCATCTCCAGGACGAGGTAGTCCGTGGACGGGTCGGCCATGGAGATGGTGAGCGGGAGCCCGATCTCGTTGTTGAAGGACTGCGGGGTCGCCACCACCTGGCCAGCGGCCGGGAGGAGTTGGGCGATGAGGTCCTTCGTGGACGTCTTCCCTGCGGAGCCGGTGATCGCGACGACCTTCGTGTCGAGGAGGGTGTGCGCGACGAGGTACTGGCCCAGGCGCCCGAAGGCGGCGAGGACATCGTCGGCGACGATCGCGGGGACGCCGACGGGCCGGGCGGCGAGTACGGCGACGGCGCCCGCCTTCACGGCGGACTGGGCGTAGTCGTGTCCGTCGGCCTTTTCGCCGGGCAGGGCGATGAACAGGGCGCCGGGGCCGGCCTTGCGGGAGTCGAAGACGGCGGGCGCGTTCACGAGGACGTCGGGGTCGGGGGCGTCGGCGAGGGTGCCGCCGACGACCTCGGCGATGGTCGACAGGAGCATGGGCTGCATGGCGGTGCCTTCTCTCTTCTGCGGACGGGTACGGGAGGGAGAATCGGGCCGGTCAGGCGGGCCGGAGGTCGAGGGAGATGCCCCGCCCGCCGAAGAAGGCCGCGAAGCGACTGACTGGCAGGGTGGGGGCGAGGGTGTCCGGGGTGTGCCCGGACGGGTTACTGAAGGCGATGTGTCCGTCGGGCGTACGGCCTCGACACAGGACCAGATGACCACCGCGCCGCGACGGCTCGACGTCCGGCCTACGGATGTCCTTGGACACCGACGACATCACCATCCAGCCGGAGTCAAGGAGTCCCATCAGCTCCTCGACCGTGAGCGTGGGGTGCACGGTCGCGCCCAGGCCGTAGACAGATCGCATCCAGGCGACGGCGGGGGCGTAGATGAGGCCCTTGATGTCGCCGTCGTCCTGCTCGACGTACGCACCCGCCTCACGGGCCCCGGCCAGGAGCTGGAAGAGGTTCGGGGCGATCCCGTCACGGTGGAGAAGGGCCATTTGGAGGCAGGCCATCCCGCACATGTGCCGGCACCAGCGCCCGTACTCCTCCCGGGTGGCGGCGCCCGTCTCGGCCCACCGCGGGTCGTCGCCCGGGTCGTGGCCCTCGTACACGATCCCCGCGATGAGCTGTGGGCTGGCGTACTGGGTGACGACGGGCACGGGCGAGTGGACCAGGCCGGGGCGGCGGGGCGGCGGTGCGAGGTCAGTGCAGCACGGGGGCATCGGAGTTGATCCGTTCCATGGCGGAGTCGAGCAGCGGGCGGTAGGTCGTCCAGTCGGCGTTGCCGCCGGACAGCACCACGCCGACCGGGCCGGCAGGCAGTCGGTCCGCGGCCTGGAGAAGACCGGCGAAGGCGACGGCGCCGGACGGCTCGGCGGTGGCGCGGTAGTACTGCCACAGGTACGCCATCGCGTCGGCGATCCGGTGCTCCGGCACGGTCTCGATGCTGTCGAGCAGCTTGCGGTTGATCTCGAAGGGCAGGTACGCGGGCTCCGTGTGGCCCAGGCCGTCGGCGATGGTCCATGGCGGCGGGATCGAGATCCGGCGGCCTGCGTGGAGAGAGCGCCGGGTGTCGTCGGCGACCGCCGGCTCCACGCCGATCACGCGTGCGCCATGCGGTTGACCGGCGTGCGCCGCGAGCGCGGTGCCGGCGGCCAGTCCACCACCTCCGACGGGTACGAAGATGGCGACGAGTCCGGGCTCGTCCTGGAGGAGCTCCCAGGTGACGGTTCCGGCACCCGCGATCACGGCGGGGTGGTCGGCGGACGGCACGATACTCAGGCCGTGCTCCTGGGCGAGCCGCTGGACCAGGGTGTCACGGTGGCCCGCGTGGCGGTCGTACATGACGATCCTGGCTCCGAGCGCGTCGATCGCCTGGACTTTGACGGCCGGAGCGTCCGCCGGGACGACGACGGTTGCCGGAACCTCGAAGAGCCGGGCGGCGAGCGCGAGGGCCTGCGCGTGGTTCCCGGAAGAGCCGCCGATCACCCCGATGGCGCGCTGCTCGGGTCGCATCAGGGCTAACGCGTTGTACGCGCCACGCAGTTTGAACGAACCGGTGCGCTGCATACTCTCCGCCTTCACGACCACACGGCGGCCGAGGATCTCGTCGACCAGCGGCGAGGAGAGCAGGGGTGTGCGGACGGCTACGCGGCGCAGGTTTCCGGCCGCGTTCAGTACGTCGAGCGGAGTCATCGAGGACATGGTCAGGCCCCTATGCCTTCGCGCGGCGGTCGGTGCGGGCGCCCCTCGCGATGTGGGCGAGGAGCTGCTCGTACGAGAGGCCAGCGGCCCTCGCCATACGGGCGAGGTTCCCGCCCCGGGACAGTCCCGGCAGGGTGTTGACCTCCAGCCACACGGCGCCCGCAGTCTCCGAGACGACGAAGTCGTGCCGCGAGTACGAGTGGCAGTGCAGGGCTCGGTGAGCGAGGGCCGCCTGGTCCCGCAGGGCGGAGATCAGCTCGTCGGACACTCGGGCCGGGCAGTGGTACATCGTCGCGTCCGTCGTGCGCTTCGCCGCGTAGGAGTAGATCTCCTCCGTCGTCTCCGTCTCCAGCGGGGGCAGCACGGTCAGTGTCCCGTCCGGAGCTTCCAGGATGCCGACACTGACGGATCTGCCGCTGATGTACGTCTCGGCCATAAGGGCTGTCCGCCCGGCTCCGCGCACCACCTCGGCGACCTCGTCGAGCCTTCGGGCCACGACGACACCGATGGACCCGCCCTCGCAGACGGGCTTGATGACCACGGGCAGGCCGTGGGTGTCCGCGATCCGCTGCGCCTCCTGGGCTGGATCCGCGTACGGGTCGACCCGGCTGGACCCGACCGTACGGACGCCGGCGGCAGCGACCTGGACCTTTGCGGCGAGCTTGTTCATGCCCAGCGCCGAGGTGAGGACGCCGCTTCCGGTGTAGTCGACGCCGAGCGTCTCCAAGAGCCCCTGGAGCCGACCGTCCTCGGCTCCCCGGCCGGCGATGGCGAGGAACGCGACCGAGGTGCCGTGCAGATCGAGCACCAGGGATTCCTGGTCGTCCTCCAGATCGATCATGCGGGTCTTGATGCCCTGCGAGAGGAGGGTCTCCATCACGGTGTGGCCGGACAGGAGAGACCGGTCACGTTCACCGGACCAGCCGCCGGTGATGACGGCGACCGGTCCGTCGAACTCGACGGGGGAGAGGGGTGGGATGCGCACGATGGGGCCTTTCGCGAGATCAGGGGGTGCGGTGCGGAGAAGTGGAGGCCGCGCCGGTGGGCGTGGACGGGACAGCCCACCGGCGCGGCGGACTAGCGGCGGACTAGAGGTGGATTCCTGTCAGCAGCAGGGCGACGGAGGCGTGGGGGGCCGGTAAGGGACGCTCGCCGTTGAGGACGGCCCGCAATGGGTCGGCGTCGTTGAGTGAACCGCCCCGAACCGAGCGCAGCCAGTACGTCCCGCCCCCGGCGGGAGGGGTCGTCCGGTGAGGCGGCGGGAGCCGGATGGCGGTGGGAGCTCCGAGGCTGATCCCGTACGGATGGTGGCGCCACGTCGAGGTCGTGCGAGGCGGGACCAGCCACCACAACCACGGGCCGCCGGCCTCTGCCATAACCGGTCCGCAGCGGTTGAGCGCGGTCATGGCGGCCACAGCCCGATGCCCAGCGGGCCCTGCGGCGGTGATCACGACGTCGAACAGATCGCCGCCCAGGGGTACGACTGCCTCTCGGCCTTCCGTGACCGCCAACAGGGCCAGGAGACGCTGACTCAAGGCCGCCCACTCGGGATTCGGCGCCGTACGACCACTCGTGAACTCCGCGGACCGCACTCTCATACCTCCTCGACTCGGGCCTGACTTCGTGAAGGACCAAAGGTTCTCGGCGAACGAAGAGCCGCACCATGCCGTGGGGGTGTCAGAAGGCGATCGTTGAATCGATCGGGGTATCACTGGGAAATCACCTCGCCGTGCGGCGTTCCAAGTCACCCTGGATTGGCACTAGTCAGGTCGATGACCAGCTGACGGCCGACAGCCGAGCGAATGCAGGAGGTGCACGTGCCGGAGCCTCGGAACCTGCTCCACGCCCTGGTGCTCGCACGAGGGTGGTCCTACACGGACGCCGCCGAGGAGTACCGCCGCGTCGGGCGGACCATCGGCGATGAACTCGGCAGCGATCTGTACCGGACCGCGGATGTCTCCGAGCCCACATGGCGCCGGTGGACCAGCGGGCGGCCGATGAGCCCGAATCCGCCGGCGCCTCGCATCCTCACCAGGATGTTCGGCTACCCCGTGTCGGAGCTGATGGGCCCCACGCCGTCGGCAGCGGTCGCCCTGGAACCAGTGCTCAACGAAAGCGACATCGCGATGACCGCACGAGACGCCGCCGCCCACGCCGGCGACGCCGCTTCCTCCCACCTCCCGGACATGACCCTCGACCAACTCGACGACGACGTCCGGGTGCTTGCCGTCGCGTACGAGACCGCGGAGCCCCTCCGCGCCTACCGGAGAGCCGAGGAACTCCTCCTCGACGCACAGGAGAAGCTGAACCGTACGCAGCGCCCACGCCAGCAGGCGCGGCTCTACGGAGCGGCGGGCCTGGCCTCCTCGCTGCTCTCGGTCGCCGCGTTCGACCTCGGCATGCTCGGTCCGGCCACACAGTTCGCGCGTACCTCCGCGATGTACGGACAGGTCATCGAGCACGGGCCGTTGCAGGCGTACGCCCATGGCGTCCTGGCCTACCTCGCCTACTGGGCGCGGCGCCCTGCCGCCGCGCTGCGGGACGTCCAGATGGCCAAGAGCTTCGGGGGAGTGGGAGACGTGGGCCGCGCTCGGCTCCTGGCGATCGAAGCTCGCTCGTACGCCCATCTGGGCCGAGCGGACGAGGCGCGGGAGACGATGCGCAGGGCTCTGGACCCGGGCGCGGGGCTGCGCGATGAACTTCACGACGACGTGGGCGGTGAGTTCGGGTTCGAGGCGCCGCGTGCCGCCATGAGCCACGCGACCACCTACCTGGTCCTGGGCGACGGCGCACGAGCGGAAGCATCGGCCCGGGATGCCCTTCGGCTCCTGGGCGGCACCCCGAACCCCGACCGCCAGGTCGAGATGCAGGTCACCGTCGACCTTGCCCGCGCCCGACTGATGGGTGGCGAACTCGAAGGCGCCGACGAAGCGCTTGCGCCGGTCCTCGCCACGCCGGCCGAGTGGCGAACGATCGGACTCGTCGACCGGGTCTCCCAGCTCCGCACCGACCTCGCCCGCCCTTCCCTCGAACAGGCGCACGCGGCGAGGTTCCTGGCCGAGCAGATCGAGGAGTTCGTGGCCGTCGCCGCCGCCAGGCAACTGCCAGGAAGCCGGCGGCCGGCGATAGAGGGCTGATCAGACGATCGAGGCCAGGATTCGGGCCTCCTTCTCCGGGTCAATGCCGTGATCGGCCCAACGAGGGTGGGCCACCGGACGTTCGCCCCCGTGCAGCCAGCCCCAGGTGTCCCGAACCGTTTCGAGCAGCGGACGGCACACGAAACCGGCCTCCCGAGCGAGGCTCGCGTCCACGGCCCACGCACCTGCACTCGTCCGCCACAGCGGCAGCTCGGTCCACTCGCGTACCCCGTGGTCGGCCAGGAAGTGGTCCTCGGCCCAGGCGAGTTCACCCTGGTTGCCGGTGACCTCCAGACATGCGGTGAGGAGATTGGCCATGGTGTCGCGTTCCTGGGGCGCCGCGAGGTTGTACGGGCCGCCGCCCTTCGCGGCTGTGTCGAGCGCGAAGGCCGCCACATCCCGTACGTCCACGGGCTGGATCGGCTGCTCGGGACGTCCAGGAGCCAGCATCCTGCCCCCACGCTCCGCGCGCTGCAGCCACCACGGCAGACGGCCGACGTACTCCCCGGGCCCGAGGATCACACCGGGCCGAAGCACGGTCGCGCGGTCCCCGAAGAGGCTCCGCACAGCCGCTTCGGCGCCGGCCTTCTGCTTGCCGTAGTGGATGGTGACGCCTTCCGCGATCCCGTACTCCCGGTCGGCGTCCGGCGGCGCGGGGTACGTCGGGGACCGCTCCGTGAGCGGCTCATGCGGCCAGCCGATGTACGCGTTCACCGTCGAGACGTACACATAGCGGTCGACGACCGGCTCCAGGACGGACGTCCCGGCGAGGACCTGGTTCGGAGCCAGCTCGGAAGCGGAAGTGTCCACCACCGCGTCCCACGGCCCCGACCGGGCGAGCCTCTCCAGATCCTCCCTGCTGGTCCTGTCCCCTCGAACCGTCTGGACTCCGGGCAGGTCCGGCGCTGAGCGGCCGCGATTGAAGGTCGTGACGGACCAGCCGCGTGCGAGACAGTCCTCGGCCACGGCCCGGCCCAGGAACCAAGATCCACCGAGCAACAAGATGCGCATGGCCCCGATCGTGCCTCGGGGAGCGGAGCCTGCGCCAGGAACCGCGGTGAATATCCAAGCCGGTGCCGGGTTGGCCGACGCCATGGCGTCGACGGTGCTTGGGGCAGACGTCGTCCACGGGATGCCAGATGTGCGAAACCGTATTGGGGAACTGCTCGTACAGGTCCCGCCACACTCCTTCCAGCGCCTTCGTCCGCTGGGCGTACTGCTTGGTCAGCACGCGGATGCGGGCCACGGCCTCGTTCGGATCGGAGGGCAGGGTCGCTCGAATGAGTTGCTTGTACTCCTCGCAAGCCGCTTCCACGGCTGAGCCGTGCGGGAGGCGCACGATCACCGTGTAAGGGTCCAGCTCGGAGACGGACCAGAGCCCGTCGTCCTCCTTGGTGGCCCAGATGACCGTGTGGGTGCTGGGGGAGAACGTGAGCTGGCAATTCTCGCCGGCCACCTTGCTGAGGATGGGGAGGGGGACCGCTCCCTCGGCCTCGCCGAGGGCTACCAGGCCCTCCGCATCGCTGAGACCTGTGCCGCCCAGGAAGTACGCCGTCCTGCCGTCCGTGACCTGGTCGCCGACATGGCCGCCCGCGATCGGCGACGTACGCTGCCCGAACTCCACCGCTTCCGCCGCCGACTGGGAGTCCCCGCGTGACCGCACAGCCGTTCTTCTACGTCGTCGTCTGCGCTGCCGGCATCGCAGGCGACGCCCACACGCTGATCACTGCCGCGCAGGAGCAGGGCTGGGGCGTCGGCGTCATCGCCACACCACAGGGCCTCGGCTTCCTCGATACCGAGGCGATCGAGGCCCAGACGGGCTATCCGATCCGCTCGGCGTGGCGCAGTCCCGGCGATCCGCGCCCGCTCCCGCCCGCCGACGCCATCGCCGTCGCGCCGGCCACGTTCAACACGGTCAACAAGTGGGCCGCAGGCATCGCCGACACCCTCGCGCTGGGCATCCTGTGCGAGGCGTACGGGATGGGCATCCCGACGGTCGTCCTGCCGTACGTGAACGCAGCCATGGCCGCACACCCGGCGTACCGCCGGAGCCTGGACCAGCTGCGGGAGATGGGCGTGCTGGTCGGGTCGTACGAGCCTCACCGGCCGAAGGCGGGCGGGGGAGCGGACCGCTTCCGGTGGGAGGAGGCGTTGGAGCTGCTGGAGGGCAAAATCGACTGAACGCGATCCGGCCTGCCTTCTCACCATCGTGGCGAGCGTGTTCCGAATCGGAACGGGTTCGCTGTTCCGAAACGGAACGGCGCGGGTGTTCCGAATCGGAACGCGAGCGCGGTTCCCTCGAGGAACACGGTGGGCTGTTCCTTCGGGGAACGCGTTCGGCGTTCCTCGGAGGAACGGGTCCCGCCTCCGTACGCCAGTACGGGGGAGCGTGCTACGGGACCGGGTTGTGGCCGTCTTGTTCAGTGAGTGAACAGGACGGCCGTTCAGTTACTGAACACCACCGCCGTTCAGTTCGTGAACAGCGGTCCGCCGGTGCTCCCGGCGGAACGAGGGGTGCGTTCCGCGCTGCACCGTGGTCGCTGTTCCGACGCGGAACGGCATCCCTGAGAGCGAGCCGCGGCCCTGTTCACTCAGTGAACATCGCGGACGTTCACCGGGTGAACGTCCCGGCCGTTCACTCAGTGAACGTGGGATGCGCCGCTCGGTGCAGGGCCCGTGGCAACGGCTCATTGGAAGGGAGTCTGACCGCGTCGCCCTTGGGGTGGGTGCGACAGGACCAGGCTGAACTCTGCCTGCTGTCCTGCCCTGCGGAGGCTTCTCAACGGCCAGGAGCGCTGCAGGGTTGTGGCAGGCTGTGGCGGCGTTGTTGAGGGTGATGGCGAGGGTGGGCCGGGTGGTTCGGTGAGGATCTGCTCGGCCGGGTCGGGGAGCGCCTGGCGCACCACGGCGGTCTGCCGCTCCAACAGCGGCTGGGCGAGGTGCCGACCCCGCCGGTCTATCACTGGGTGGCACGCTCGGCATCACGGGCGGAGCGAGCTCGCTCCGGGTGAGAAAGGCGGGCAGGGGCTTGCGGGCAGAGACAGAGGCTTGTCGAAGCGCTGCTCCTTCTCGTCGTCGTTGGGACGGACGCTGCGGACGTGAACGCGCTTGTCGGCGGTCTTCGGCAAGTGCTTAAGCGGCGAGGTTTTTTGGGGAACGGCGTCTACGGCGTTGTTTGTGCTCCTTCGGCCGCTGCCTCATGGTCCAGCTCCTCCTGGTGCTGGGCCGACTCCGCCCCTCCCTGGGGCGGGCCAAACCGGACCAAGACGCGCTTCCCCAACGGGGAAGAGTGTCTTGGCCGATAACTTGCTGTGCGACGTGAGGCCGCACGCTCTGAAGTGAGGTCCGTCTTGTGGAGAGGTTCAGGCATGACA